>JANOJO010000263.1:0-13411 GCA_031418795.1 Bacteroidota bacterium
TATAATATGACGCATACTCAAAATAGTTTGTCGTTTGAGCAAAGTTTAATAGATGGAATGTTATTGATTAACGATGGATCCAATAATGTATTAGTTGGAGGGGCAGATGAAGAAGAAGATACAATTTATAACATGAAAGCAAGATTAAACGATGAAAACATTCATCTTACATGTGGAGCTTCTTTTTTTATATTGTCAAATGAAAAAGTTAGTCCGGCATTTATAAACCTTGTTGACGTCGGAAGTTTTGGATTAATTGATAATTCGCCGGGAATAATCACAGAATTTCTGGGTTCAAATAAATTATCAACTGGAGAAATTGACCTGGTCTTGTATTGTAATAGTGATCAAAAGAAAACAGAAGAACTGAAAATAATATTTGGACATAGTAAAATATTTGATTATCAAAAGATAACAGGCACCTACTTTACGAACGCTGCCTTCGCTATGAATTATGGAATCGATATATTATCACATAGCAACCATCCGGTATTTGGTAAAGGGATAAACAAAGTTTTGGTGTGTAATAATTTAATTCCGGAAAATTTGGGGTTAATACTACTCGATAAAAAAAGCGATTAAGTTGAAACTGATAAATGACTTTTTTAAAGTGCTTGAAACCTCTGTTAGTGAAGGAGGGTTTATTACAAAAATTAAACTGAACCCCGATCATATCATTTACTCCGGTCACTTTCCCGGCCATCCTGTAACACCGGGTGTTATACAGTTGCAAATAATTCATGAATTATTAGAAAACCACTTTTGCAAAAATTTAAAATTAATTACAATGCCTCAATGTAAGTTTCTTAAAATATTAAATCCAAACGAAACATCTCAGGTTGTAGTTCATATCGAATTTAACAGGATGGACGAACAACTGAATATCAAAGCCTGGGGCAAAAATGGAATAGATATTTTTTTCAAATTAAACTCAATCTATCTGTTTGTTTAAATGAATATGCAGTTTCAGGCACAGACAAAGAAAGTACTTAAAATAAAAATCCCTCCGATGAAAATCAGAGGGATAATTTTTTTAGCTCAATTAATCTTAAAGCGTTCACGGACACGGGATCTTCGATTTTGGTTTTTCAAGAGGCCCTGGATTCTAAACGGGTTTTGAATTTTCAAGGAAAAGGAAAAAGAAAGTTGACTGATACGGATTTTACTTTGGTTTTTCGGATGTTGGATTAATTTTTTCTGGACGGTTTGGACATTTGGACATTGGAAGCAGTCATCTTATCAATCAACTTCTGATACAAACATACCATCCATTTTTATTTCACACCAGAGCAAAACTGCCCCTTTTTTTTACTGATGAATTTACTGGCCGACTCGTACATCTACGAGTAAAACAACCACAATTTCTTTCCGTAATACTTATCTTCACTTTCTAAACAATTGAAATATGTCTTTTCAAAACAAAACAATCTTTATTACCGGCGCCAGCCGTGGTATTGGAAAAGCAATTGCATTACGATTTGCAAAAGAAGGAGCCAATATAGTAGTAGCTGCAAAATCAGTAGAAGAAAATCCTAAACTTGGCGGCACTATTTTTTCTTCTGCAGAAGAAATTGAAAAGGCCGGCGGCAAAGCTTTGCCAGTACAATGCGATATTCGCTTTGAAGATCAGATACAGCAGGCAGTTGATAAAGCAGTAGCACATTTTGGCAGCATTGATATGATTATTAATAATGCATCGGCAATTTCTCTTACACCCACTGAGCAAACAGAACCCAAGCGGTTCGATTTGATGCATGATATAAATGTGCGGGGAACTTTTTTTATGACAAAAGCCTGCATCCCTTATTTAAAAAAATCGGCCAACCCGCATATACTTACTTTGTCACCACCAATTAATTTAAATCCCAAATGGCTGGCTGGCCATGTTGCTTACACTATGGCAAAATATAATATGAGCATGATGGCTATTGGCTGGGCTACTGAGTTGAAACCATACAGGATTGCCTCGAATGCACTTTGGCCAAGAACAACAATTGATACAGCAGCCGTAAGAAATATTTTAGGAGGAGAAATACTTGCGAAAATGAGCCGTACTCCTGAAGTATTAGCCGATGCTGCTTATTATATTTTAAGTAAACCATCTGCTGAGTGTACCGGCAATTGTTTTATTGATGAAGATGTGTTTGCAAAAGAAGGAATAACAGATTTGAGTAAATACTCTGTAGTACCCGGCGCACAACTATACACTGATTTATTTCTTTGATAAAATTTTTCAGATTTCATGCATCATTCACCATCTTTCTTTTCCGGCCGCATCATGGGGAATAAAAGTACATCCTGAATTGAAGGCTGATTGAGCAGTAACATGCAGATGCGATCTATGCCAAACCCGATACCCGAAGTGGGCGGCATTCCATATTCCAATGCACGCAAAAAATCATCATCAATAAACATGGCTTCATGATCGCCACGTTCCATCAGCTTTGATTGTTCTTCAAAACGATCTCGCTGATCAAGCGGATCATTCAGCTCGCTGTATGCATTGGCAATTTCTTTTCCGTTTACCATCAGTTCAAATCTTTCTACTAAGCCTTCCTTGCTTCTGTGCTTTTTTGTAAGCGGACTCATTTCTTTTGGATAATCAATTATAAAAGTTGGCTGTACAAAATGCTTCTCACATTTTTCACTGAATATTTTATCAATCAATTTTCCTTTGCCCATAGTTTTGTCCACATGTATGTGCAACTGCTTGCATACGCTTCGCAAATTTTCTTCGCCCATATTACTGATGTCAAAACCGGTATGTTCCTTTATAGCATCGGCCATTGTAATCCTGCGGTAAGGCGCTTTGAAATCAATTTCTTTTTTGTCAACAACAGCAATGGTTGATCCGTTTACATCAATAGCCACTTTTTCTAAAAGCTGTTCGGTTATTTCCATCATCCACAAATAATCTTTATACGCCACATAAAATTCCAGCACCGTAAATTCAGGATTATGCGTACGGTCCATTCCCTCATTGCGAAAATTGCGGCTGAATTCATACACCCATTCAAAACCTCCAACAATTAATCTTTTTAAATAGAGTTCATTGGCTATCCGCAAGTACATGGGAATGTCCAGCGCATTATGATGCGTTTCAAATGGCCTGGCTGCAGCGCCACCTGGAATGGTTTGCAATACAGGAGTATCCACTTCCAATGCACCCCGTTCATTTAAAAATTCACGGATGGCATTTATCAGTTTAGTTCGTTTGGTAAAAATTTCTTTTACTTCAGGATTAATAATAAGATCAGCATAGCGCTGCCTGTATTTAAATTCAGGATCTGTTACGGCATCAAATGTTTCTCCCCCGGCTTCTTTTACAACCGGCAATGGCTTCAATGCTTTTGCAAGAACAGTAAGTTCTTTTACATGAATAGAAGTTTCGCCGGTCTTTGTTGTAAACACATATCCTTTTATCCCGATGATATCGCCAATATCCAAACATTTTTTCCAAACGATATCATAAAGAGTTTTGTCTTCGCCGGGGCAAATATCATCCCGCCTTATATATAATTGTATGCGGCCGGTGCTGTCTTGTATCACGGCAAAATTTGCTTTGCCCATATCTCTTACACTCATGATGCGGCCTGCAATACACACATCACTATACGCTGCTTTCTTTTCTTCAGTATATTTTTCTTTTATAGAAACTGCATTATTATTTATAGGAAACATGGCTGCGGGAAAAGGATCAATGCCCAGGCCAAGCAGGTCGCCAAGTTTTTCTCTTCTTATTTGTTCCTGTTCTGATAAATGAGATGTATTCATTTTATTCGCTGTTCTTAAATTACAGGCCGGTTTTTTTACCGGGCAGGCAAAGGTACTGGTTGAGGGCAGAAAGGCAAAAAGGCACATGCCTGTATTTGAAAGCATGTACCTTTTGAAATAGAAAAATTACAAACTGATTTTTAAAGATAAAGCAGGGTAAGAATTTTGTACAAATGTACTTCGTTGTATCATGGTAGATTTTTCCATTTTTAAACCGGCCGAAGCAGACATTGCCCGTCCTTTGTTTTTTGCACCAGAAATAAATAAAGGAATACTACCCAGCATGGTGGCGCCACCGGCAAGAATCATAACAGCACCGGTACTTGAACTTTGTTGCTCTCCGGTCACAATAATAGTAACAAAGTCATTAGCCACTTCGTTAGCGCCTATTGCCACACCTGCTATTGTTAATCCCAAACCTCCGCCGAGTAAAACCCAGGCTGCGGTTTTTTGGTTTTTACTTTTTTTCAGGTAATCAATTTTTACCGGTGGTGCATTGTTGGTTGTTTGCTGACTGAATGATGCTGCAGGCAATACCAGCAGCAAAGTGTAGATGATGATTTTTTTCATACTTGTTGATTTATTAATTTAAAAGATGGTTTAAAAACTCACATTAAATACGCCACTGCTCAGCACAACTTTTTCTCCGGGAGCACCAGCAACTCCTGACTGGATATCTCCTTTAAATGTTCCTTTTAATGATGCCCCGGCTATAGATGAAATGGTGACAGTGCATGGATTTGAATTGCTTCTGTAAGAAGCATAACCGGTGCCCAGGCCAAAAATAAATTCTTGGAAATGTTCAATCCTTACAAGCGTATTACCTGATGAAGGATTTTCTGTAAATGTTCCGGAAGTAATTGGATTGGGGCTTGTAATAATGAGCTTCATATCTGTTGATGATGAAGCAGGATCCTTTTTAAATCCATGAATAGTTAACATATAGGAACCTGCAGTGCCGGAACGTACGGCTTTTGATTGTACATTAAAAGTTGTTTTACTGCCACCAATAGAAACAGAAAAGGTGCCTAAGGGAATATCCAGTGGATCTTTTTTGCAGGCAGAAAAAAAGAGAACTGTAGTTGCTGTAACGAGGGAAATTAATTTTTTCATGTTATAAGTTTTTATAAGTAATTAATGAATTATTCAGTGAGACTTTTTTGCAGTCAGGGGCAGTTGCCTTTTTTTATAATAAAAGGCCAGTATCTTTTCGCTGATTGGAAGATTTTTTTTTGGAATTGTCCTGAATAAAAAATCCCACCATACCACACTGATGCCATGACAACTGTCAGGAAATTTGCAATGATGATAAATGTGATTACGGTGAAGCAGCGGAAAAAATTTTACAGACCATTTCTGGTGCAGCAGGTAATGCATAAAAATAAACCAGGTAAATCCCAGCACCACCCCGGCTATAAAAGTGAAATAATTCTGCAGCCAGTATGAAATACCCAGGCTTGCCACGCTAAGCAATAACAGTCCTGCCCTTTGTTTGCCTGAAATTTCAATTTCAGTAGGATGCGAATGATGATAATGATGCATCTGAACAGTTTTGTTCCTTGCATGATCGCCATGTCCATGATCCCGGAACCGGTGAAGCATATATTCAGTAAAAGTCCAGGTAAGCCATCCGGTAAACAGTAGCCCGGCCTGGAAGATTGCTGATGAATAAGACCTGCTGATGATAAGAAAAAGTAACAACGGAATAAGTATTGACAGGAATGCGGCGACACATCTTACCGGCTGCATGGCTTTTTTATAGCGCAGTATCATAAATGAATAGTAATTCATACGGCAGTTTTTAAATTGTTAACAGATGGGATGTTGAGATTATAGAGTTTACCGTCTTTTACCATTTGCCTTTCAGTAATTATTTCTTTCAGTTGTTTGGGAATAAGTTTATCAAGCAGCAAAAAAACTTTGTTCCAAAAACCGGGAATAATCATTTCTTTTCTTTTCAGCATGCCGTCAATTGCAATACCGGCAACTTTATCCGGGTTCATTACGGACCAGCGGCTGATGCCTGATTGCCGGCGGTGCTGCAAAATCAATTTCAGTGTTGTATTCATACCGCCCGGGCATATCACACTTACAAAAACATTTTTGCTTTTTAATTCCCTGTGTAAACTTTTTGAAAAATTAACGAGATAAGATTTGGTGCCGCCATATACTTGCTTCAGGGGTAATGAAAATAAACCAGCCAGGCTGCTGACATTTAAAATATAGGAGGGTGTGTTATGCTCAAGTGTATTTAAGAATAAATGAGTAAGCAGTGTGGGAGCCACTACATTTAATTCGATTTGCCTGCTATAATATTCTGCATCTCTTTCATCAAAGAAATGTGTGCCACCCATACCTGCATTATTAATAAGAACATTTACCGTAATCCCTTTTTCTTTTACTTCATCAAAAACTCTATAACATTCTTCCCTGATGCAAAGATTATGTTCAAAGAAAAGGACATGTACTCCATAATTTATTTCAATGTACCCGGCAAGATTATTTAGTCCGGAGCCCGGCAGAGCAACCAGGATAAGATTCATATTGCGGCCGGCACATTCAATGGCAAGGGCTTTTCCAAAACCTTCACTGGCGCCGGTAATCAGTGTATAATAGTTGTTACGCATAGTTATTATTTTTAAGGTGGTGAATGGTTCTTTGTATGCCCAGTGTGAAGGGTGTGATAGTATATCCTAATTGCCGGATAGCTTTCTCACAACTCAATGCACGGTTTTGGCCAATGCGGTGAACAATACCCGGGGAAATATTAGTGTGCTTTCCCATGAGCCGGAACAACAGCATGTGTAAAAAACTCCACACGAGTAAAATAGTTTTTGAAACACGAATCAATCTTATTTTTTTACCTGCATTATTTTTGATGGTTTCAAAAAAAGTAGTGTAAGAAACATTTTCACCACCAAGTATATATTTTTCGCTACCTATTCCTTTTTCCAATGCCAGGAAATGACCATTCACCACATCATCCACAAATGCATAATTGGCCAGCACATCACCACAGGCAGGTACAAAGGCCATCTTCATGGAAAATATTTTTTGAAGTAAACGGCCAAATACATTGCCCCCGGAAATAATGCCAGGCCCGTACACCCTCGGTGCAGCTACTATAATTGCAAATAATCCTTTGCGGCAGTATTCTTTTACTAATTCCTCCGCCCAATGTTTTGATATTTCATAATCATTTTCAAAAGCTGTAATCCTCGGATCACTTTCGTTCATCGGGTATTTATCTGATGGGCCAATGACCGCACCGGTACTTGTGTAAACAAATTTTTGAACACCGGTTTGCAATGCAGCATCCAGTACATTTCTTGTTCCTTCCACATTTACTTTATAAAAAATGCTGCTGTCTTTATCCCACAATTTTGTTACGGCAGCAGCATGCAGTACTTTTTTGCATCCTTTTACAGCATTCATTACGGATTCCTTATCCGTTACATCGCCCTGGAATTTTATGATGTTTGGATGCACGGGTAAATAAGCAGAATGTATATCCCGCACAAGAATATGTACTGTGTAATTTTTTTCTGCAGCAGCCATGGCCAGCTTATGCCCTATATACCCGGTGGCGCCGGTGATTAATATTTTCATAATTTAATTTTTGAAGGTTTGCAGAAAAAGGGATGAAGTAATGCAGATTCAAAGGTGGATGATAATAACATGTGAAGCAATACGGCTGGCCATACGGAGTGCCACCAAATTGTAAATGCACAGAGAATTATTCCAAAGGGAATGGTTCCCAGTAATTGTTTTTTACCATTGAAAGCATGTATCAGTGCATAAAGAATAAGATTAATTAATACTGCCGGTATGATGCCAAAGGCAGCTATACAACTGAACAATACAAGACCACGGAAAAACCATTCATAACAAATAAGGAAAGAATTCCGGAGTACCATATGCACCACTGCCTGAGTTGATGACCACCGGTGCGCAACAATTATTTTATTTTCAATTTTATCAACTGCTTTGGCTGAAAAAATTAATAATGCAAGACCCGTAACCATAAATACCATAACCTGGATATGGCCAATATTTTGCGGCCATGTTAATAAACCCTGCTGTATGCCGGGAAGAAAAAACATCGGAATGAAAACTATAATAGCAATACCCCCGGCATGGCGTACATGCAGCAATATCCAGTTGCCATTTTGAACCTTCCGGGACAAAAGATTTTCACTTTTCATCTTCCATACAAAGTAGCACAGGAGGAACAGTGAAATATAACTAACCGCAAGTATTGAAAGCTGATTAACCGTATTCATATAATTATTTTTTTAACTGAATGCTTGCTGAATAAAGACTGTGATGAATTTCAATAGTGTTCAGTATTCCATTTTCATAGAGGTAGTTATTATAGTTACCATCCGGCAGCTCGATTTTATATTTATGCTCTGCTGTTTTTTGAATAGTAAGGAGCTGTTCAAAATTGTCAGAGTACACCTGGCTTATAGCAGCAGGCTCAGTGGTATAAAGGCTGAGCATGTTGTAGCGGATGGGGAATTTGTTCAGCGTTTCTGTTTTACTTCCTTTAAAAATGGTGTAGCTGTTGCCAAAAGCTTTTGTTTTCTTGTTTGCTTTTTCATTGCCATTCATTTTTCTGTAAATAAAAGACCAGGTCATTATACCGTTATCGTAAATAGTTTCTTCCTGTGCTTTGGCGGTGAAGGTGAAAATGAAACGTGTCTTTACTTCGGACTCCATCTTCAGCGTGGTTCTGTTGCCGGTAGAGTTTTGTGTAAACAGGATATCGCCAACTACATTTCCATTTCTTATAATCTGGTACTCTAATTTTTTTTCCTGCGAAGAAGCAATGGCAGAAATGGCCGTGCTTAATACAATCAGAAAAACTGCTTTGCCTGCTTTTGTAATGAACTGTTGAATTCTTTCTGCTTTTGCAGGCTGGTGACGTTTATATCGTCTCAGCAGGAAGAAGAGGATGGTGGGGATCATAAAATAAAGTTTAATGGTTAAAAGGTTTAATGATTAATGGTTCTGATTTTCTTTGTGGTCTTTACACACCTCCGGCTATACCGGTTCCGGCATAAGCTCTCAAGCCTGTCCACCGCAACCAATGTTGCTGATGAACTTTATTGATTCAGGAAAGGGTAAGGATAAGGTTGGTTACAAAATATGGTAAGCAAAGCTTACATAATACATACCTCCTATATATGGGTTGCCAAATCCTGTTTGATAAAATTTGTTGGTAATGTTTGTGCCGCCCAATTTTATCATTGATTTTATTTTTTTCATCTTGTAGTTTACCTGGGCATCCAAAGTGGTGTATGCTTTTACTGTGCCATCGGCAAAGCCGGCGCCTTCCCAGTAAAAACTATCCTGCCAGCGGAAGTTGACATTGAAACCAATCTGTTCTTTTTTACCAAGACCACTATTACCAAATCCGGCATTCATCCTGTACTTGGGTGTATTAAATGCAGCTTCAAAACCAGTGGGCACATTCGTAAGGTTATCTGTGTATGCATTCAGAAAACTGAAATAATTTTTCGCCATTTTATAATCAAATCCAAAACCGGTACCCCATGTATTAATTTTTGTATCACTATTTACAACAATGGACCAGGGCTTAGTGCCACGGGTGGGTTGAATCAGAACTACCCTGCCAAGGAAATCTGAATACTTTCCGAAATAAGCATACACATCAATAAGCAACTTCTTTTTGATAATGCTTTTGTAACCAATTTCGAAGGAACGCATAGATTCTGGTTTAAACTCTTTATACGACCAGGGTGTTGTTCCGCCTGTTGTTGGGTTCAGTTGAAGTGTGGTGTATTTAGTTGGTTCTATTATATTATTTATCCAGGGCAGGCCGCCCAATAAAACAATAGTTCCTATATCAAGTTTTATCCATTGCTGCTGTGTGGTTGGAAATTTATAAGCTGTTTGGTACGATACCCGGATATTGCTTGCTTCTGCCACATTGATCAATGCAGTAAAGCGTGGTGTAAAATTGCCTTTGAAATTTTCGTTTTTATCATACCGGGCAGATGCAGACAATACTATTTTTTCCTGCAATATTTTTTTAGAAAGCTGTGCATAGGCGCCCCATTCATTTATTTTTATGGGGCTGCCGGCAGTATCTATAAATAAAGTGCCTTGCGAATTCAGAATATATTTTTTCACATTGCCACCAACAAGTAGTTCGGCAAATTTTATTTTCTCTGAAAAATTATATTGGCCTTCATACATCCATAGTTGCGACTTTTCTAAAAACAATCCACCATTTGGAATAGGAATTTTTCTTACCTGGTCAAAAATTTGAGTGAACTGTGTGCTGCCTGCAGCAGGCCTGCCCTGGTCTGCCAATCCACGACCGGCATTATGCAATTGCTGAGATGCAGCTACTACGGCGGCTTGTGCCTGTGCTAAATTAGTGCCATTAAAAACGGATAAGAAAACAGGTACTGCACTATTTACAAAGCCTCCGGTGTATTGCGGATACCAGCTACCGGCGATATTGGCGGGATTGAAACTTCTTTTCCATGCTTCATTTAAATATTGTGTTGATGCAGTTGCACTGTGTGCTTCGCCTGCATCTTCCTGTGTGGTGTAGCCACGCAAAAACCAGTTATTATGTCTCAGTTCTATTTTATACTGTCCCAGTTTTATATCTTTTAGCGAATATCGGTGATTGCCTGTAAAAACAGTATTGCCTGTGGCCCAATACCCGGCAAACATTGCTTCTAAGTTGTTATTGATTTTATAATGCACCGCTCCGGATAGTTTTATGTTTTTTGTTTTTGGATCTATTACATCTTTTTCATTATATCCAGATCTGGAAACCAATTGCGGGTTGGCAAGAAATGGTTGAAGAATAGGAGTAAGACCAGGATTGGCTGCAATGGCGCCTTGCAAAAAAGGCCTGATGTCAACAGATGTTTCATCACCATATACATTTATGCCATCGTAATTAGGATCGGTTTGCCTGGTACCTGGTACTACTTTGCCTGTGGCTCCAATACGTTTATAGTTACTGGTATCATTTGCCAGCCAGTCATTAGCACGCAGATATTGAGCGCCTATTTTAAAAGCAAATTTGTTGTTGAAAGTTTTTGCCCAACGAAAACTATAATCAGTGAAAGCGCCGGCTTTGCTTCTTTGATCTTTTCCAATATCTGTAATGCCGTTTTTTACCTGCAATGAAAAACCAGGAAATTTAAATGGATTTTTACTGTTAATAATAATGGTACCGTTTACACCACCCGGTCCGTACAAGGCAGAAGATGCACCGGGGAGTATTTCTATACTTTCCACATCCAGATCAGTAAGGCCGATAAAATTGCCAACAGAAAAATTTAATCCCGGAGCCTGGTTATCCATGCCATCCATCAGTTGATTTACTTTGGAGCTGCCGCTGCCATTAAAACCACGGGTGCTGTATGTGGGATAAGTAATACTGGAAATGGTAACATCAAGTCCTTTCTTTGACAGCAAGCTTTCATAAACTCCTTTTGGCGAGTTAATAAAATCGGCTTTACCTGATATCTCGGTAGAAACAGCCGATCTGGAAAGTTTTCCCCGTATTCTGTCTCCGCCTACTACGACGGCATCAATTAATTTTTCAAAAGTTTGAAGTGTAACTGATATTTCTGCGGCATTAGTTACAATTATTTCTTCCGCCTCAAATTCGGTGGAAGAAATTAGCAATGTAACGGGTAACGAAACCACGGTCAGCCTGAATTTCCCCATGTCATCAGTGGTGGTACCCGCAGAACTGTTTTTAATAATTACTGATGCTTTTGGCACCGGTTCTTTCTTTTCGTTTGTTACTTTTCCTGTAATAAGTACAGAATTGTTTTGTGCAAACAGACCAAAACCTGCTAAGCAGATAAAGACGGAAAATAAAATTTGCTTTTTCATACTTGGTGTTTTTTTAATTTTTAAAAATCGTTCGGGTGGAAAAATTAATATAAGTTAGTTGATTAATTGGCATAAGCCAAATGCAAAGACATAATATTTTTATTTGCGCTGCTTCTATGGCACTTCATTATTGTAATAAAGCCATTCACGGTTGAAATTATTTCCCGGCTTTGCTGTTGTTATCTTCATATTTTATTTTTTATAAAATGGCAATAAAAATTGATTTTCATTTATAAAAAAATTTCTATTATTATATTTTATTAATCAGCATTTGCCAACAGGCTGATACCGAATACATTTTTACGAATTGTTTGCTGATCGAAATTGCTCATATACATAAACCGCACACTTACACCGTTCGACTTTTTTTTACTACAAAAAGAAAGAGTTGTATTAAATACAGTACCCCACAGGCTCAAAGAGGAATACTCCGTGTTATCATAATCAGTAAAAAAATAGTTGTAAGAATAATGATACCCTTTGCCTGCTCCGAAGCCAATGCCAAATTTTGAAGTTGATTTGGCAGATGAACCGTATCCGAAATTCAGGTTCATCGTTGCAGGAATATTGATGCCAAAATAAGTTCCGTTATCTTCAAATGAAGCGCCGAACGAAACAGGTAACTCGGTTGAAAGTGAAAATTCTTTTGAGTTTACCAGGAGAAAACCGGGGGCTATTGTAAAAGAAGGAAGAACGGTTAACTCATCACTGGTCTCTGCACCGCCCAATAAAAGTGATAATCCACCTTTTAAATAAGTAGTTCCTTTTTGAGCATCTGCACTATTGAGTAACAATGCCTGTATAAACGTAAGTATGATTATCTTTTTCATTTGTCTTGTTGGTTTGTTTTTTAAATGGTTTCTGTTTTTAGTTTTCACAGGAAGAAAGCATAAAGAGGTACGGATCAATGGTGGTTTCGTTTTCTACCACAGCCGGGCAAATGCCCATACTGATATGTAAAAAATTTTTACCACTCATAATATGCCAGATAAAACTTTCGCATTTGGCGGAAAAACTTGCAGACAGTTCTGGAAATATTTCATACAGCAATCCGTTCCAACAGGCTTTTTCTAATTCTTCCAATGGTGATAGTTTTTTACCGGTAGCATTCTCCTCCAGCCAACTGAGTTGCCTGTTGCTAAAACTATTGCCTGTAAAAAGGAGTATCTCGTGGTTTGTTGTTGCTTTTTTCATAACCTTGTTTTTTTCATACAGCCAAATTACCATCGCCAAAAGCCTATTCATAATTGAATTTTGCATTAACACATCCTTGATTTGCAGTTTTTGCAACTGGTTTGGCAGGTTAATTAATCAGGAGGGGGTTTAGTAAAATGAGGCAGGCAAACCTGAAAGCTGTTGCATTTTTTGCAAATAATCAGTTTAAAGGGGCAGGTACTTGAGGAAATAGGTTTAACTTGACAAAGACAGCACTGATTAAATAGCTATAGCCACCAACTGTAAACCAACAATGCCCGATTACCAATCACAGGAATTTTTGTTCCAGCGGATTAAGGAACTTTTGCCACCTCATACAACTTTAGTAGATAGCGTGGCAGAAACACTCCATATCAGCAGCGACAGCGCCTACCGCCGCATCCGCGGCGAAACTCCCGTGGTGCTGGATGAAGGTTGAGATCTTTGCCGGCATTTTTATTTTTGGTTGGATGAGATTTTGAATGTGCATGGGGGAGGCATTCTTTTTCTAAATGTTAGTATTGATTTAAATAATTTCAGTTTTGAT
>JANOJO010000264.1:0-2623 GCA_031418795.1 Bacteroidota bacterium
CTTATTCCTTCCCCAGATACAGGATGTGCTTTAAGTAATAGTATGTCAATTCCATAATGCATAGCGAATGCAGAGTTCGTAAAATAGGTGCCGGATATTTTTTGATAATCAAATATTTTTCTTCCTCCAAATAACAGTTTCAGTTCCGCCGTTATCTTTTGATCGCTATTCGAATACAAGACCAGGTCAATTTCTTCAGTTGATAAATTATTTGAATCCAGAAATTCCATTATTATTTTAGAAGAATCATCTATTAATCCAAAACTTCCAACGTTAACAAGGTTTATAGATGCCGGTTTACTTTTTTCCCTTGACAATATAAAAAAAGATGATCCACAGGTAAGATGAATCTTTTCATCGTTTAATCTTGCTTTCATGTTATAGATTGTTTCTTCTTCTTCGTCTGCCCCTCCAACTAATACATTATTGGATCCATCGTTAATCAATAACATTCCATCTATTAAACTTTGCTCAAACGACAAACTATTTTGAGTATGCGTCATATTATACCCATGATTTTTTAATAGTAAGGATATCTGTCCGGCTATTGTATTGTGAGTTGATACGATAAAGGATGTGGGGGATAAAAGGCCTTCATTTGCAGAGAGTATTTTGTCTAAAAAATTCTTAGTGTGAACACAACAGCCCATGCTTGTGCCGACAATAATAGCATCGGGTTGACTTAGCCCTGCCTGTTGCAAACAATCAATTGAACAGGCAATGGCCATCTTAATTACATGGCTCATCCTTCTTCTGTCCATTGCCGGAATAAATTCGCTGTAGTCGGGTGTTATTAATTCCGATGCCGGATTCAATTCCGAAAGTTCCAATGAAAATCCTTTGTTCCGGAATGTTGGTTGATGTGATATTGTTGATGAAGCTGTAATGTGCATTTATCGAACTTTACTGAAAATTAAACAAGTGCAGTTTCCTCCGAAACCAAATGAGTTTGAGAGTACATATTCAACTTGCAGATCAGACCGGAAAGTTGTTTCAGGTATCATCCCTGTTTCTTTCATTGGAGTTGAAAAATTTAATCCCGGAAGAATCGCCTGTGATTGGATGGATTGTACACAATACACTGCTTCAATAGCGCCTGCTGCAGCCAATGTGTGTCCGGTAAACCCTTTAGTGGAACTGAATGGCGGCATGTTGTCACCAAAAATATTTTTTATTGCTATCGATTCTGATAAATCGTTATTACCGGTTCCAGTTCCATGTGCGTTGATATAGTTTATTTTTTCCGGGGTGATATTCGCTTTCTTTAATGCATGCATCATTGCCAGGTATGCACCTTTGCCATCGGCTGAACTTGCTGTTTGATGAAATGCATCCGTAGAGTTGTTCCACCCCGACAATATACATAACGGGGTGTTCCCTGTGATAGAAATACTTTGATCACTTTCAAGAACTAAAAACCCCGCACCCTCACCCAGGTTTAATCCTTTTCTTGATTCATCAAATGGCTTGCATATATCCTGATCGTAAATGTTCAGTGAACTGAATCCTTTTATATCGAACAATGCAAGCGGGTCTGAACCGCCAACAATTACTCTGTCAAGCTTATTTGCTTCAATAAGTCGTGCGCCTTGCATAATTGCATTGGCACCCGATGAGCAGGCGGTTGAGATGGTACCAATGTATCCGGAAATGCCTAATTCAGCAGCAACTCTTTCTGTTGTTCTGCCATTGTCGTGTGTCATCAGTTTATATTTGTCTGATGATTTATTCTTTTGAGATTCGAAATAATATTTCTCGGTCCGGTCTAATCCACCTACAGATGTGGAAGATATCATACCTGTTCGGATATTGTTTTGAATTTTGTTTTTCCCCCAGGCTTCTTTTGCAGCAAGAAGAGAAAGAAGTGTGGTTCTTGAAAAATCTTCCTTTGGCAAGCCGAGCATTTGAACAATTTGCTCATCGCTTAGTTTCACCTCACCAAGCATCAGGTTATGGACAGATGATTTGCTGATACCGGTAACCTTTGATTTTATGGATCGAAAATTTTCTTCAGCATCTGAACCAATAGAGCTTACAACACCAATACCTGTAACAAATATTTTCACTTGTTTTTTGAGTTTTCTTCCAGGATATATTCCGCCATTGAATTAATTGAAGCAAGTACTTTTTTCCCAACCGTTTCATCCAGGATTTTTACACCATGATATTTTTCCAATAACACAACAAGCTCCAACGCATCAATTGAATCCAGCCCCAGCCCGTCCCCAAACAACGGAGCATCATCTATTATATCTTCGGGCTTAATATCCTGAAGGTTTAGTTCTTCAATAATTTGCTTTTTCAGCTCATATTTTAAATCCTGCATACCTTAAATTAATTTGAGGTAATCCGTAAAATCAAATCAGTTTCCAACCAGCTTTATTTCACACTCCAGCAGCTTCTTTCCGGTTGAAAAATTTTCACCCTTTAATAAAAACATATTTCCAAACTGAGCCAGTAGTGTCACGATGGTATTAATCGTATCGCCAACTTTTGGCAAATCATACAATTTTAATTTTGAGATACTGCCGATAAAGCCGTCTATATTTTTTCCCCGGGAATACAATTTTGTTATTGCCAAACCTGCCGAACTGCTTTGCGCAATATTTTCAATAAGTGCAAA
>JANOJO010000265.1:0-7759 GCA_031418795.1 Bacteroidota bacterium
AGGTAGCCTTCATACTTTTTATAATTATGTAGTACACCTTCCCAAAATGCCCATTGCAAATCAGTATCAATATTCATTTTGATTGCGCCGTATCCAATGGCTTCCCGTATCTGGTGCTGAGGTGAACCACTGCCACCATGAAAAACAAAATACACCGGCTTTGGTCCGGTATTCAATTCTTTTTCAATTTACACCTGGCTGTTATGTAAAATTTCAGGCCGGAGTTCAACATTGCCAGGTTTATAAACTCCGTGTACATTTCCAAAAGCCGCTGCAACAGTAAACATGTTACTCACTTTACTCAATTCTTTAAATGAGTAAGCCACATCTGCAGGCTGCGTATAAAGTTTTGAATTTTCCACATCACTGTTGTCCACGCCATCTTCTTCACCACCGGTTACACCAAGTTCTATTTCAATAGACATACCAAGCGGTTTCATTCTTTTAAAAAATTCAACGGAGGTTTGAATATTTTCAACAACTGGTTCTTCACTCAGGTCCAGCATATGCGAGCTGAAAAGTGGCTGGCCTTTTTCTTTAAAATATTCTTCACCTGCATCAATCAATCCGCTTATCCACGGTAACCATTTTTTTGAAGCATGATCTGTGTGCAGCACTACAGACACACCATAGTATTTGGCAACATTATGAATATGCAATGCTCCGGATACTCCGCCATAGATATTTCCCTGCAATTTATCATTAGGCATTCCTTTGCCGGCAATAAACTGAGCGCCACCATTGGAAAACTGGATGATAACCGGTGAATTTACTTTTGCCGCAGTTTCTAATGTTGCATTGATGGTATTTGTGCCAATACAATTTACTGCGGGTAATGCAAACAGGTTATTTTTTGCATCATTGAGTAAGGCTTCAAGTTCTTCGCCAAACAAAACCCCGGCTCTGTATTTTTTCATGTTCGATTTTATAAAATGGTTATTAAATATTTCTTTTTACCTGCAGTGAACTAAAAGTGCCGCAAGATAAATTATTTATACTAATTGAAATACGAACTGATTTATTTGAATACTAAGGAAAGGAAATTACTTTAATTTGCAGGTAAAAGATACCGCAAACTTTTAGTAACTATGCCGACTATTTTTTTTAAATTTGGGTTCAGGTTTTACTTCGTTAGTTATGATTGCAGTGAACCGCCACATGTACATGTGGGAGATGATGCGAGAAAAATTTGTAAGTATTGGCTGAAAGATAGCAGAATTGTAATAGCAGATAATTCAGGATTTACAAAAAGGGAGCTGGCAAGAATTGAAAAAGTAATACTGGATAATTATTCACTTATAGTAACAACATTCAATGAGTTCTGTAAAGGGTATAAAAAATAGAAAACAAACAACTGACCTGGTCAGCGAATTTTCTTTTAAGCAACTGCCTAAAATAAAAGATGTTGCTTTTATTAAAGATGAGATAGCTTTTATACTCGATGATGAACGCATTGTATATATACCACTTTCCTGGAGTAAAAAACTTTTAAAAGCAAAACCACACCAGCGCCAAAACTTCAAAAACTCAGGCATCCATGTTTTTTGGGATGATGTGGATGAGATAATTGGGGTGAAGAATATCTTATTTGGAAAAGATTTGTTTATTTAAATCTCTGTCTGTACTTTTCTTGTGGTTTTTATTGTTGAGTGGCCATTCCGCTCTAATGTATGCTTTCTAAAGAAAAACCTTTACTGTACAGACTCCATTCGTACAGATTTATTTTACCACAGATTATTATAATAAACCAAAGGAATGGAAAACAGCAATTTCTTTTAGTTTTACATACAGAAAATATCTACTGTTAAAAATTCATTACAATGAAAAAAATATTTCTTTTTTATGTTTGATTTTTTTCTTCTTGGTTAATATACAGGCGCAAACCTGTCCAACCATCACTTTAGATTCACCATCCGATATTCAACAGGGTGATACTGTTTATTTTTTTGCAAATGTATCGGGGTTAAAAGCTGGCGTTAATGTTACTTATAACTGGACGGTAAGCAGCGGTTACATTATGAGTGGGCAGGGTACATCCTATATCAAAGTAAATTCAAACTGCCTTGGCGGACAATACATGACTGCAACAGTGGAAATAGGAGGTCTGCCACCGGAATGTCCAAGAACAAGATCAGCATCCACCTCAATAAATGGTACACCGGCTGAAACGCAACTGTTCACTAAGAAAGATAATAATATTATATTGTCAATTGCTTCAGATGCCGTACTTTTTGCCAAAGACTTTATCAACGCTTACATTATTCTTCATCCATCCAGAGCAGTTGTCTTTTTATATCCGGGTAATAATATTACGGCTAATGATTTTAATTATGTGACAACATCTATAAAGAAGGCTATGTCAGATAATGGCGTTAAACCATCTATGTATAAAATTGTACAGGGAGGTGAACGGCCGAAAGCTTCTTATGAAATGTGGATAGTGCCGGAATGTGGAATAGAACCTGAACCTGCACCCAAAGTATCAACTGTAATATTTGAAGAACGTTTTGAAACTGTAACAGGCAAATGGAAAGGGAGAGAAAGCAACCAGGGAACGGTGATAAACAAAGATGGTAAACTACAGGTGATCTCTGTAAACAAACTAATACCGGTATTTATAGATTTTCCAACTTGCATTTTACCCGAAAATTTTTCAATAGAAATTACTACTAAGTGGAAAGCAAAACAAACTGATTTGTTTTATGGTTATGGATTAGGTTGGGATCCATTCCGATTCCACATTTTCAATAATGGAGACAGAAGGGTTGTGTTTTATAATTACGAAAAAAATGATTGGGGCATTGCTTTGAATTGGGGCGGCAAACAATCTTTCATCAAAACAGGAGTGGATGCAGAAAATAAAATTAAAATAGTGTGCCATAAAAACCAGGCTGAATTTTTTATCAATGGAACTCTTGCCGGCACTTTCCCAATACATTTTAAAAATCGCATCCTTCAATTAATGGTAGAAGGCGAACAGACTGTTTGGTTTGATGAACTAATTGTTACAGCACTGGCTCCCAAATAATATTTTGAAACTCCTATCAGGAAGGGAAATAATTTTATTTTATTGCATTTGCGAACAGGTTGGAGTGAAATACGCATTCATTTCATCCTTTACTATTTATCTCCAGATTTTTGTTGCTTCTGATTTGAAACAAAAGTGAAGCTGTTACTGAAATTTGCTTTTCAAATGTTAATAGTTTATAAAAAAAACCTACTTTCGATTTTTAAGACCTTTCTTAACTGCTAAGAAAAGCGGTCTGCTCTGATTTTTTTTATTTAAAACAACCAAACATGAGAAAAATTCTTTCACTGCTCGCAGTGTTGATGCTATTTGCAGCATCCGTATCTGCTCAAAGCCGAACCATTACAGGCCAGGTACTGGATGAAAATGGGAAACCGGTTCCTTTTGCAACAATTCAAATCAAAGGTGATGCTACCGGAACAGCTGCTGATGCTAATGGAAATTTTAAAGTCAATGCACAAACAAAAGATGTGTTGGTAATTTCAGCCGTAAATTTTTCAACAAAAGAAGTTATTGTACCTGCAACAGGCAATATTTCTGTTTCATTAACATTAACGGTAGAATCCATTTCCGAAGTGGTGGTAACAGCACAGGGTATTCGCCGCCGGCCAAGAGAACTTGGTTTTTCTACTGCAAAAATCTCCAATGCCGATATCACAACTGGCCGGTCTCCTCAACTTGCCGCAAGCCTTGCTGGTAAAGTTTCAGGATTAGTAATTATTAATGCGAATAACTCTGTTGATCCTGCCGTTAAGATTACGCTGCGTGGTTACCGCTCCATGTCGGGCAACAATGATGCGCTGATTGTAATCGATGGTTTGCCACAGGCACCCGGCTCATCTACCATGTTCAATCTGCTAAATCCAAATGATGTGGAAAGTATTACTGTATTGAAAGGTGGGCAGGCTGCAACATTATATGGCTCTCAGGGAATCAATGGCGCTCTGATTATAACAACGAAAAGAGGCCAGAAAGGAAAACTAAAAGTTACTTACAGCAGTTCATACAACAATGAGAAAATAAATATCATGGCCGAGTTTCAGGATAAATACGGAAGCGGCTCGCATTATGCAGCAAGCTTTGGTACTGCGGGATGGAAACCAAACTACTTAGACAGGATGAAAGACAACTGGCGTAGTTACGAGAACCAGCAGTTTGGTGATGCTTATGATGGTTCATTGCGACCTGCAGGCAGGATTTTACAAGATGGAAGTGTTTACACGCTGCCTTATTCTGAAATTAAAGGTGTGAGAGAAGATATATGGAATAGTGGTTTTTCTATAAACAACCAGGTATCATTTTCAGGTGGCGATGACAACTCTACTTTTTTCTTTTCTGCCGAAAATAATAAAACGGAAGGTATAGTTGACAAAGATAAAGCACAAAGAACGGGTGCCCGTTTTGCAGCTTCACAGGAATATGACAAGTTTAAAATAAGTTTTAGTGCAAACTATGTACAGGCAAGATATGATCGTACTACATTCAATTTTTATAATGAAAGTATAAATCAATCAGCCCATATCCCATTGCCGGATTTAAGAGACTGGAGAAATAATAAGTTTGCTCATCCCAATGCATATTATAATGACTATTTTACAAACCCTTATTTCCGTTTAGATAACGACAGAACAAAATATGAGGATGCAAATTTTAATGGCACCATCGAAATGACCTATAGATTGACTCCCTGGTTATCGGCTTACAACAAATTTTCAGCAATGAATAATACCCGTACCCAGAAAAGTAGAGTGAGTCAGTTTTTTCATAGTACATGGGCAAAATCACAGGCAAAAGTTCCTGTACCGTGGGATCAGGCTGATGGATCAGGCATTACAAGAGCTTTAACTGATCTTCAGGGAAGTGTTTCAGATAATTCAAATACTGAAAATCTTTTAAACAATGAATTGCAATTACAGATAAATAAGGATTTTAAAGACTTCACAACAAAAAGTATTATCGGCTTTAATATTTATAACCGTAAAACAAAAGCCGTGAATGTAAATTCAAGTTCAATAGTTGTGCCTGATATTTATAATGTAAGTAACCGCCGCGGTGAGTTGGGTGGCAGTGAGGGTAATACTGAAGAAAGAAAATACGCATATTATGCTGATGCCCTTGTTGGCTGGAAAGATATGTTGTTTATTCATGGTACTGTAAGGCATGATGCCACTTCCAGATTTTATAAATCAACAAGACCATCTAATTTATATTCTTATACTTATGCCGGAGTAGATGTATCTGCAATACTTACAGAACTGGTTCCTGCTATAAAAAACAATGTATTAACTTATGCTAAAATAAGAGGTGGCTATAATAAAAATGGTAACGATAATATAGGGCTTTATGGATTGGATCCTGTTTTTGGAAATGCAGCGGGTTTCCCTTATGGCAATACAGTTGGTATAAGTGTTGGAAATACTCTGCCAGATGCTGACTTGCATCCTGAATTTGTAAGAACGCTTGAGTTTGGTGGCGAATTTCAATTATTCAATAATAAAGTGAATATTGATTTTTCTTATTATACTCAAAAAAGTGAAGGACAAGTACTGCAGGTTAACATCCCTGCATCAACTGGCTTTTCCAGTCTTGTATTAAATGTAGGCAATACTAAAAACTGGGGTTATGAGGCCGATGTAAAAATTCAAATATTAAAAACTGCAAAACTAACATGGGATTTAAATTTGCGTGGTTCTATCAATGAAAATAAAGTTATCAAGTTATATCCGGGAGTATCACAGTTCCAGGTAAGTGGTTATACATATTCCGGTACTTATGTACAGCAAGACCTGGTTTACCCGATATTAAAATCAACTTCGTATATTCGTGATTCGCTTGGTCGGGTTGTTGTAAATGCAGCATCTGGTTATCCACTTACAACAGGGCCGCTTAAAAATTTTGGCCGTGTTACTCCTAAATACATGTTAGGTACAGGAACTTCAATCAGCTATTCAGGATTTACTTTAACTACCAATTGGGAATACAGAGGCGGAAATGTAATGTTTAGCGATCTGGGAAGACAAATGACTTTCACTGGTTCCGGTAAATGGACTGAAAACCGTGTTCCGCATATTTTCCCTAACTCTTCATATTTAGATGTTGCTTCAGGAAAATATATAGCAAATACATCAGTAATGGTAAGGGAAGCTGAATATGGTTTATGGGTAGATAATTATCGCCTTATATCTGAAAACTTTACCGTTCCGGCATGGTTTATAAAAATGCGTGATATAAATCTTTCCTACAATTTTTCTAATAGCTTAATGTCTAAAACAAAAGTATTCTCTGGTGCCAGTTTAGCAATATATGGACGTAACCTGATCACTATTAAAGATAAAGCCAACCAGTTTGCAGATCCTGAATTTAGTTTTACAACAGGAAATGGAATTGGTATCAATAATACAGATCAAACACCGCCGGTAAGACAGTTAGGAATTAATCTGAATCTTACTTTTAAATAATAATAAAAAAATTACAGATATGAAACTTAAAAACATAATTATAATACCTGCCTGTTTGTTATTTATGCTTGCCGGTTGTAAAAAAACCTGGCTTGATGTAAATATCAACCCCAACGCACTTCCCAGTTCCACTCCTGATTTTACGTTTGCTGCAGGTGCAAACAGGATTGCAGCTAATTTAGGGCCTAATGAATTAGGTCAGTATTGGTCAGGTCAGTGGACTCAATCCGGTACTTATATAATCAGCAATGTCATTTTTGCCTACCAGTTTACGAATACAAATTTTGATTACTGGGGTGGCTATTATGATATACTGGAAGATTTGCAATATGCAATTGATGGTGCTGTAGCTAAGGGACAGCCTTATTTTGGAGGTACTGCACGGGTTATGAAAGCTTATGTATATCAAATCCTCGTTGATCTTTATGGAAATGTTCCTTATACAGATGCACTAAAAGGTACAGGTTCGCTTGCACCAAAATATGATGCTCAAAAGGATATTTATGAAGACCTGATAAAAGTGCTTGATACGGCAATAACAATTTTAAAAACAAGTGCACTATCTGCTGCTTATGTCGGATCTGATATAGTATTCGGTAGCGCTGGCTTTGCTACAGCTAATGTCAAGTGGATACAATTTGCAAACAGTTTAAAGTTGAGAATTTTAATTCAGCAAAGCAGAATTGCAGGTCGTGATGCATATATCATTGCTGAAATCAACAAAGCTGCTGCAACTACTGAAGGATTTTTACCAAACGGACTTGATGTAACCAGCAATCCCGGTTATGTTGCAAGTACAGGAAAACTTAATCCTTTCTATGAAACCTGGGGTTACAATGCTGCAGGTGGTGTTCAGGCATTGGCACGTTACCCACGCCCAACTGAGTTTTTATTTGCTACATTAAGAGCAAGCAATGATACTTTCAGAATGAAACGAATTGCATTTCCTAAAGGTGGCGAAGGCGTTAATCCTGAAATCATTTCAAATTATGTGGGCACTCCATTTGGATCATCTTCAGGTTTCCTGTCACAAAACACATCTTATCTTGGCCCATCGCAAATTAAAAGAGGAGAATTCAGCAGACCCATGATATTGTTGTCAAATGCAGAATCTCAATTTGATCTTGCAGAAGCAAAACAACGCTATGGCGCTGCCTTAAATATTCCACTTACTGCACAGGCTTATTATGAGCAGGGTGTAAGAGAATCATTCCGTCTTACAGGAACTACTACAGCTTATGGCGCTGCTACAGCTACTACATTACTTACAAGT
>JANOJO010000266.1:0-2881 GCA_031418795.1 Bacteroidota bacterium
TTGGGTAAATCCCATTGAACAGGGAAGTGACAGAAAAAAACTTGATGCTTTATTAATGGAGTTGTCAGACAAGGGTTGTTATGTTTCTGCCCATCCTGAAGTGATCTTAAAAACCGGCACTAAAGATATCTTGTATAAAACAAGAAAGATGGAGTGGGGCGGAGATATAAAAATGTATTCATCCTTTGAGGAATTTAAAGCAAAATTTTTCCTGTACGCCCAACAACCTGCAATCAGAATTTTGAAACAGTACAGGGGAAACGGCGGAAACGGAGTTTTTAAAACAAATACTGCTGATTTTAAAAATAACAAAATAAGAATTACACATGCCACAGGTGATGATGAAGAACGAATATTGGCAATTGAAGATTTTTTTGAAGAGATGAAATTTTATTTTACCAATAACGGAATGCTGATAGACCAGGAATGGAACCCAAATATTATAAACGGAATGGTTCGCTGTTATTTAACCGGAAATAAAGTAACCGGGTTTGGTTACCAGGAAATAAATGCTCTTTATCCGGATACCGGAACAAAACCCAAAAAACCAGGCAAGCGTTTTTATTTCAGTGAAGATTGTGGATTGTTTCAGGATTTAAAAAAAATTATGGAAACACGCTGGGTACCCCAATTACAGGAAATTGCTTCTATAAAAAATGAAATGCTGCCAGTAATATGGGACGCGGATTTTTTTATTAATAAAATCAATACTGAAAACACAAAAGAAAAATATACGTTGTGTGAAATAAACGTAAGCGGTGTATCACCTTTTCCTGAAAGTTCCATTCCGTATATCGTAGAAGAAGTGAGGAATAAAATTGAAGCGAATAAGAGTAAGTTTCAAAAATGAGATTTTGATAACAAAAGCTATAAGTTTTCTATAATATCCCGGTATCCCCTCCCAATTGGAATTGATACTCCATTCACTTCAACAGTTTCGGCAGTATAGGATTCAATCTTCTTTATTGAAATTATAAAAGACCGGTGAATGCGCTTGAAAAGATGGGCCGGTAAAAGATCCTCCATTTCATGCGTACTCATTTTTGAAAAAAATTCTTTTTTTGTGGTAACGATTTTAATATACTCCCGCTGGCTTTCTATATAAACAATCTCTGAAAATAAAATTTTTACTTTCTTTCTTTCAGCATTTAGAAAAATAAAATCTTTTATCTCCAGGTTTTCATTTGGTTTCTGTATTTCTCCTGCGCCAGCCGAAGCTTTTGCGTAGGCTGGTTGTGCTGTTTTAACTTTAGTTACTGCTGTTAAAAAACGCTCAAACTCAAATGGCTTGAGCAGGTAATCTGTTACATTCAGATTAAACCCTTCCACTGCGTACTGATGATAAGCAGTGGTTATTATTACGGCAGGAGGATTGGTAAGCGTTTTTAAAAAAGCCATTCCTTTTAATTTTGGCAAATGAATATCTAAGAACATAAGATCCGTTGTATGATCCCGCAGCCAGTCAGTTGCCAAAATCGCATCTTTAAATGTTGCTTGTAATTCAAGAAATGGCACCTGCGAAATATAATCTGCTAAAATTTTAGTAGCTAATGGTTCATCTTCTATTATGATGCATTTAATTTTAGACATGACTTGCCAGGTTGATTTTTAAAGTAGCAGTGAATACGGACTCACCTTGCTGAACTGACAGGTTAAAATCTTTATAAAGTAATTCCAGTTGCCGGCGCAGGTTAGAAAGGCCAATGTTTTCCTTTACATTTCTTTCAGCCAAAACTTCAGAAGAATTTTTTACAATAAAACTTAATTGCCGCTGTCTGATTGAAAGGTGGATATCAACAAATGGCCGGTTTCTTGTTTCTGAAACACCATGTTTAAAAGCATTTTCCACTAACGGAATCAGCAACAGTGGTGGTATGGCCTGTTTCATATCTTCAATATCATGATTAAAATTGACATGCAGCGATTCATCGTAACGCAATTTCTCAAGTGCAATATAATCATTGATAATTTTCAGTTCCTGTTCAATAGCAATATATGCTCCGCCGGTTTCGTACAGCATAAAACGTAAAATTTTTGACAGGCGTAAAATGGATTCCGGGGCAAGGTCACTCTTATCCCTTGCCAATGAATAGATATTATTTAAGGTGTTGAATAAAAAATGCGGGTTGGTTTGTGCCTTGAGATAATTCAATTCGGCTTCCTGTTTTTCAATACGTAATTGCTTAGCCGCATTTTTTAAGGTGATATAATTATACACATGCCTTACAATTCCAAAAAAGAAAATGGAACCTGCACTATATCCCATGAAAAAACTCTCTCCCTCCATATGCTTGCTGAATTCACGTAAGTCAAAATAAATATGTAACTGAATACCAAAATTCCTCCAGGCATATAAGCCAAAAGAATATATCATTAAATGAATCCAGATAAACAGCAACCCTGCAAGAATTCTTTTCCAGTTTAATTTGAAGAAAGGGATAGTATACTCAAAAAGTATAAAATTAAGAGGCAGAAGAAAAATGATAAGCCAGGCATGATTTACCACTCTTTTGAAAAAGGTTTCGGGAGTTTCTATTAAACTACCAATTATACTCAGTATAAAAAAGGCTAACGCAAGCTTTATATAAAACCTAATTTTTCTTTTGTCGATTTTTAAATTCATCCTGAAATTTATGTATTAAAAATAGACAAATCTTTTCCTTTTCATTTCGTTGTCTATGTAATTGACTTTGTAGTATACCAATAACCTGAAAAAGTCAATCACCGGAATTGAATCGCTAAGTCATTCAATATAACAACTCCCGGATTTTTTTAACTATTGTATTTAAGTGATTGACCTGAAAAAGCTGTTTGTTTACCATCATCCCCTGTTTATTGACTCCGGCTTACACTGCTTTCATTAATCAGTTATTCTTGTAAG
>JANOJO010000267.1:0-2934 GCA_031418795.1 Bacteroidota bacterium
GAACGGCAAGCTAAGAAGGCAACAAAGTTTGCTTCATTTTCTTTTGCATAGCCAAGTTGATGGGCTATTTCATGTGTGGTTACAAATGGTTCCAGTGTTTTCGGAATAGTTGTGTTTACCTGGCCTTCGCCTGTAAACGGATTATAATATCCCTGGAAGCCCAGATAATTTCCTGCATAGCTAAAAATGGATGGCTTTACAGATTGAGGATTATAAGTAAGAAATGAATAACTGTTTGCAGCATATATGTAAGCCTCAGTTGCTTTTTCAAAAAGTATTTGTTTCCGGTTAAATGTGCTCCTTTGTTTTTCATTTACAGTTTCAGCATAAAAATTTAACCGCTGCTGAAGCAAACTTGTTACTGTATCAATATCCTGAATTGAATACGGTTTTATTTCCAGGCCTAATTGATATGTGATTCCCTGCCGGTTATAGTTGAGGCCCCACAAACCATAGAAAAAAACATAAACAAAAAGGAAAAAGAAAATTAATTGCTTTAGCCCTGACAAAAGAAATAGCCGGTTAAACTGTTTCCTGTAAATTGTTTTTATCAGTTGGCCGGTTTTAAAAAGAATAACTACAATTAAAAAAGCATAAAACAAGTCGCCAACACTAAATGGTATCCATCCAAAAATGCCACGTTGTATTTTTGAAACAACAGGATAAATATTGGTTGAATAATTTTCCTCTACCCAAACCGGCTGGGTAGAAGCAAACTTGATAAGAATGACCAGGACAATGAGAAATACCCAGCTCCACGACTTCATTATTTTTCCAAATACATTGCTAAGAAATTTTTGCAATCAGTTAGTTTTAAGAGTCTTGAAAAATGAAAAATAAGATAGATTGGGGTTAAAAATAAATCAAAATCAGGAAAAATCTTAAGGTTTATTCCCGTACATTTGCGCCCCCAACCTGATACCTGTTTGATGGTAGTCAGGGCCGGGGGGAAGGTAAAAAATATGTGTCATGAGCCACCGGAGAGAGTTTGAAATAGCGTATGTGGGATTGAAACCGGGAATTCATGAGTATGAATTTGAAATTAAAGACAAGTTCTTTGAGGCGTTCCAGCAACAGGATTTTCGCAATTGCGAAGCAGGAATAAAGTTGTTGCTCGATAAAAAGACCGGCTTTATGATGTTAAAATTTGAAATTGGCGGAAGCCTGGAAGTTGTTTGCGACCGATGCAATAATTTTCTGCCACTTAGCTTATGGGATGAATTCAATATAACTGTAAAAATGGTGGAAGAACCTGAACTGATGAATGAACAGGAAGAAGACCCGGATGTATATTATATAAGCCGTGGTGAAAGTCATCTTAATATTGCCAACTGGATTTATGAATTCATCAACCTGAGTATTCCCATGCACAAAACTTGTGAATACGAAAAAATAGATGGCCCTTATTGCAACAAGGCGGCAATGGACGTATTGAAAAAACTGGAACCCGAAGAAAAAGAAATAAAAGAAAATCCAATCTGGAAGGGATTGGAAAAGTTTAAAAATCTTGATAACTAATAAACGAAGTTCAAAAGTTTAAGTAGTTTATAAGTTTAATAAATAGGAACATGAACTATAAAACGGTAAATCTCTTACAATTAAAAACAAATAATTTTTAAAGAATTTAATACTTGAATCATGCCAAATCCCAAACGCCGGCACAGCCAGCAAAGAAGCGCTAAAAGAAGAACACATTACAAAGCAGTTGCCACCACTTTAAGTACGGACAGTACTACTGGTGAAACTCATGTAAGGCATCGTGCCCATACAAGTGAAGGAAAACTTTACTACAAAGGCAAAGTGGTGAGTGAAAAATCTCCGGTAAAATAATCAGGGAGAAAATTCCAGATATAAATTCCAAATTCCAATCCGGAGTCATCTCTTAATTGGAATTTGGATTTTTTTTATTTGGGATTTCTCTTTTAAGTTATCTTTCCGCTATGAACATCGGTCTCGATATGATGGGTGGCGACTTTTCCCCACTTGAAGCGGTAAAAGGCGTATCGCAATATTTGAACGAAGAAAATTCAACCGCATCATTAGTTCTTATCGGCGACCAGGCGCAGATAGATAAATTGGTTTCAGAAAATAAAATTTCAACTGACCGGATTACGGTTATACATGCCGGGCAAATTATCGGCATGCACGAACATCCCACCAAAGCTTTAAAAGAAAAAAAACAATCATCCATTGCAATCGGTTTTCATTTGCTTGCTTCCGGTAAAATGGATGCTTTCATCAGTGCTGGCAATACCGGCGCCATGTTAGTTGGCGCCTTGTTTAGTATAAAAGCACTGGAGGGTGTTCTTCGTCCAACAATTTCTACTATTATTCCAAAAGAAAATGGAAGCACAGGTTTATTACTTGATGTTGGCCTGAATGCAGATTGCAAACCTGAGCAATTAAACCAGTTTGCAATAATGGGTTCTGTTTTTGCAAAAACAATTTTGGGAATTGAAAATCCAAAAGTGGGATTGATGAATGTAGGTGAAGAAGAAGGCAAAGGAAATATGCTGAGCCAGGCTACTTATCCTTTACTCAAAGAAAACAAGCATATCAATTTTATTGGCAATGTGGAAGGCCGGGATGTACTGATGGATAAAGCAGATGTAATGGTATGCGAAGGATTTACAGGAAACATTATTCTCAAACTTGCAGAATCGCTTTATGATATTGCCCAAAGTAAAAATATACATCACGAATATTTTGACCGTTTCAATTTTGAAAACTACGGCGGTACTCCTGTACTTGGGGTAAACAAACCCGTCATCATCGGCCATGGCATTTCTCAGTCAAAAGCATTTAAAAATATGATTTTGCTGGCGCAAAAGATGATTGATAAAAATGTGATGCAGATAATGAAAGAAGAATTAGTTTGATTTGAAACCCTCCCCCTTTAATTTACAATCATGCTTGATTATCTTTATAATTATT
>JANOJO010000268.1:0-9053 GCA_031418795.1 Bacteroidota bacterium
GAAACCACTAAAAAATAAATTCGGATTCCTGTTATTGATTTCTTTGCTGATGTGCCTGGTTGCAAAAACACAAGACACGGTAGCAAGAGAATTGATTTTGAAACTTGGCTACTACATGCCTGCAGATAATTTACCCTACCTCAAAATTTCTGCTACTGAAAAGGTTGACAGGAAATTTATTCCGCAAAAAGATATTACAACGAGTGTTTACATCGGTGAGGAATCAGAGAGCGGCTTGCTGGAAAAAATTAAAACCGATAATAAAGGAGAAGGCAAAATATTTATTCCTGCTTCTTTTAAATCAACATGGGATTCGGCTGCTACATTCAGTTTTATTGCAGTTACAAAAGCAAACAAAATATTTACTTCAGTAAAAACTGAAATATCAGTTACAAAAGCAAAAATTGAAATAGACAGCAGCTCAGCAGAAGGAACTAAAAATATATCTGTTAAAGTAACTGCACTGAAAGATGGTGAATGGTTGCCGGCAAAAGATGTAGAATTAAAAATCGCAGTAAAAAGATCGCTTGGAAATTTACCGGTTGGTGATGATGATTCTTACACTACAGATTCAACAGGTACTGTGATTGCAGAATTTAAAAGAGACAGTCTGTTTGGTGATGACAAAGGGAACTACACTATTATTGCCCTAACAGAAGACAATGAAATGTATGGAAATTTATTTGCAGAAAAAATTGTTAACTGGGGAGTGGTTCCCGTTCAGGATAAATCTTTTTATCAAAGATCTCTTTGGGCTACAAGGTCAAGAACACCGGTTTGGTTATTAATACTGGCTTATTCAATTACCATTGGGGTTTGGGGAACACTTATTTACCTGGTAAGGGAACTTTTTAAAATAAAGAAACTGGGTAAATCTATCCTGTAAAAAAATACTCCTGTTTTATTCGGATATTTATTAAAATCAATCGTCCGGCTGATGGTTATCAGGCCTTGCTTATTCTCCATTATAAGCGTTTGGGGATTGTTAGTATATTTAATAATACAAGTTTTAAAATAAAAAAAACAGGAAAGACTTTTTCTAAAGAAAAAAAGCTCAATCTGATTTTAATTATTGCCCATAATAAATAATTCATACTGGACTCAATCACTCACATAGCACTGGGCGCCTGCATTGGTGAAGCTTTACTGAGTAAGCCTCTCGGTAAAAAAGCAATGCTTTGGGGTATACTGGCACAGTCAGTACCTGATATTGATTTTATTGCTTCTTTCTGGATGAACACTTCAGAAAATCTGCTTGCTCACCGGGGATTCACACATTCAATTTTATTTGCTTTCATCATTGTACCTGCTTTGGCTTTGGCAGCTGACCATTGGCACCGGCCACACAATATTCGTTTTTCAAAATTCATTTTATTTTTTGCAATACAGGTTTTCACTCATATCACACTGGATGCTTTTAATAATTATGGTGTTGGCTGGTTTGAACCATTCAGCCACCAGCGTATTTCTTTTAATGTATTGTTTGTGGCAGATCCATTCTTTTCTGTTTGGTTGGGTATTGCAGCGGTTGCACTGGTTGTTTTAAAACGCCGGGACAGGCGAAGGAAATTATGGATGCGTATTGGTTTAATATTTCCGGCTTTATACATCTGTTATTCATTATATAATAAATCAGTGATTGAAAGAGAAGTGAAAAGCGCATTTGAAAAGCAGCAAATCGCTTATCATGATTATTTTACTACACCCACTCCACTGAATAACTGGTTGTGGTTTGTAGTGGCTGCAGACGATTCAGGATATCATATTGGTTTTCGTTCGGTATTTGATAATAAGCCTTCCATTGACTTTACCTGGTTTCCCAGGAACGATTCTTTATTAAAGCCTATAAAAGATCATGAAGAAGTGCATCATTTGCTCCGGTTTGCAAGAGGATTTTATACGGTAGAAAAATGGAGCGATACGCTTGTATTTAATGATCTTCGTTTTGGACAAATAGCAGGATGGCATAATCCAAAAGATAAATTTGTGTTTCATTATTTTCTGCAGCATCCTGATGATAATAATATGGTAGTGCAGCGGGGAAGGTTTGAAGGATGGAACCGGCAAACTTTCCAATCATTTGTAAAAAGAATAAAAGGAAATTAATTTTTATTTAAACGTTGCTTTTCCAGTTTTATCCTCTTATTCCCTTTGTTTAAAATAAAAAGTGAATAAATAAAATATTATACGGATAAACTGGTATGAAAACCACCTTACGAACTGTTTGATTATGTTTTTTGAGTGGATATGGTGTTCCTTTGAAATAAGAACACAATCATCTGAGATAATTTTCCCGAGAGTTGTTTCTACCTGCTTTGCAAATTCAGAATTTTTTACATCCAGGTTGAGTTCAATACTTGCATGTGCACTTATATTATTAATGTTATAGGAGCCGACTGTCATCCATTCAGTATCACAAACAGCTATTTTGCCATGCAGAATATTTTTCTGGTATTCATATAATTCAATCTTATTACGAAGCAGCCAGTCATACAACCACCGTTCTGCGTACTTGGCGATCATCACATCAGACGGACCGGCAGTTACTACTTTTATTCTCACTCCTCTTGCCGATGCATTGCTTAATAACCGCCGTATTGTTCTGCCCGGCAAAAAATAACTGCATAAAATGGTTAAATGAGATTGTGCATTTCGCAGCATTTTGATATAGGTTTTTGATACCTCGTTTTTTCTTCTTACCCAATCTTCGCGGCGCATACGGGCAAGACATGCTTCAGCCGGGCTGATAGTATAGTTCATCTCTTTTTCTTCGCAAGGTGTAATCTTCATGCCCTGGGAAAATCCATTCCATGTTTTCCAGCACAATACACAAAGCTCACGGGCTATTTCTCCTTCTATATATAAAGCAAAGTCCAACCAGGCCGGTTGCCCGGGCATATCATTATAGCGGTTGCTGATATTGACCCCGCCAACCATGGCAAATTTTGTGTCTACTACAACCATTTTATGGTGCATTCTTCTTCCAAAATAAAATTGTTTACTTCGGAAAAGTGGTTCAAACATTTTAAAATGAATTCCGGCATTTCTTAATTCGTCAATAAATTTTTGGGGCATTACCTTCGATGCATATCCGTCAACAATAATATAAACCTCTACATTTCTTTTTACTGCCGATTTCAATGCATTTGCCACCTGTATGCCGGTTTCATCATCATCATAAATATATGTTTGCAGGTGGATGCTTTCAGTTGCATTATTTATCAGTTGCAGCAGCAAGTCAAAATATTGCTTACCACCGCGAATCAACTCAACTTTATTTTGTGCTGTATATTCTGTTGCAGCTTTAGGATTGCCAAAGGACATGTATAAATTTAATCTATTTTAACCGGCTCTTATCAATTCATTGAATTTATTCATGTATTCAATCAATTACTACTTCATCAAGTACATGGTCAAGTTATTAAAAAAAACACTTAACTAAACATTTAATTAATTCAAATACAATTTGGGAAAAAATATTTAATACTTCCTTCATTATCTTTACCAATAATAAAAAAACAAACAGGAAGTATGCTTGACCAGGCTCATATGACCTCACTTTTTGAGAATGCTACAGAGGGCATTCTGCTTACAGATTCAAGTGGTATAATAACAATTGCAAACCCTGCAGCCCTCAAAATGTTTGGTTATACAGAAAATGAAATGATAGGAAACAGTATAGAAATATTATTACCCGATAATATTCGTACAAGACATGTGGACTTGCGGCAGGGATTTACTGAGCATCCGGGAAACCGGAGTATGGGTTCAGGCAGAGATTTGTTTGCCCGAAACAAAAATGGATCAATATTTCCAGTAGAGGTGAGCCTCAGCCATTATCAAAAGGACAATAAAATGTTTGTGATAGCTTTTGTGGTTGATATCACGCAGCGTAAAGAGATTGAAAAAAACCTGATAAAAAAACAAACTGAACTGGAAAATGTAACCCATGAAATAAGAAAACTGAATACAGAACTTGAGTTGCGGGTGGATGAACGTACGCATATTTTAAAAGAAGCATTACAAAAACTAGAACAATCGCAAAATGAACTCAGTGAGGCTTTGGATAAGGAAAGACAATTGAATGAAATAAAAAGCCGGTTTGTTTCCATGGCATCACATGAATTCAGAACACCGCTGAGCGCCGTGTTATCATCAGCATCATTGCTTTCCAAATACACCCGGGAAGATGAACAGGAAAAAAGAGACAGGCATATCACGAGGATAAAAGACTCTGTTAAACATCTCAATGATATACTGGAAGATTTTCTATCGCTTGGCCGGCTGAATGAAGGAAGAATAGCTGCCGACCCAACTTTATTTAATTTGAAAGAGATGATTGACGAAACAATTTCTGATTTAAAAATTCTTTTAAAGCCCGGACAGCATTTCAATATTAAGTATTCTGAAACGGAGATTGTTTATGCTGATAAAAGGTTATTGAAAAATATTCTTTACAACCTGTTAAGTAATGCGATAAAATTTTCAGATGAAAACTCAGAAATAAAATTAAACGGATCCGGTAATAAAAACGAGGCAGTACTCATCATAAGTGATAAGGGAATTGGCATAACGGAGGAAGACCAGCGTCATTTATTCACTAGTTTTTTCCGCGGCTCAAATGCAAACAATATACAGGGAACAGGTCTTGGGCTGCATATCGTGAAAAGATATATTGATTTGCTTGAAGGCAAAGTACATTTGCAAAGCGAACAGGGTAAAGGCACAACGGTAACTGTTTCTATTCCCTGCATACAAAAAAATTAATTATGAAATCAATATTAGTAATAGATGATAACAGGGAAATAAGAGAAAACACAGCAGAGATACTGGATCTTGCCGGCTATAAAACATTTACTGCTGAAAATGGAAAGAAAGGAGTGGAAGCGGCCATCAGGGAAAAGCCGGATGTGATTATTTGCGATATTATGATGCCAGAGCTGGACGGTTATGGTGTACTTCATTTGCTTAAAAAAAACCTGGAAACACAGGATATACCTTTTGTTTTTTTAACAGCAAAAACAGAAAGAAGTGATTTTAGAAAAGGAATGGAGATGGGTGCCGATGATTACATCACAAAACCATTTGATGATATTGAATTGCTGAATGCCATTGAAGTGCGGTTGAAAAAGGCAGAAGTACTGGCTAATAAATATCCATCCTCACCGCAGGGCATCAGCCAGTTTTTAAAAGATATAAAAGAAACCGGCCTGCTGCAGCAACTGGCTGACCAGTATGATGTGGAAACCTACAATAAAAAACAAACCCTTTACCAGGAAGGCAAGCGGCCCCGGTTTTTATTTTATGTGGTAAAAGGGAAAGTAAAAGGGATAAAAAATCATGAGGATGGAAAAGAATATATCACCGATCTTTTCAGCGAAGGTGATTTTATCGGATATTCAGCTTTGATAGAAGATAAAAACTATGATGACAGCGCCATAGTGCTTGAAGAAGCAGAAGTGATGCAGATTCCCCGTGATGATTTTCACCAGATGGTTTTTGGTGATTTGAATATTGCTGCAAAGTTTATCCGCATCATTACACAAAATGTTAAAGGCAAGGAAGAAAGATTGCTCAGCCTTGCTTATAGTTCCCTGCGGAAAAGAGTAGCAAAAGCCTTAGTTGATATACAAGGTAAGTTTAACTTGCATGGAGAAAACAAACCGATAGAAATTTCGAGAGAAGATATAGCTCACTATGTAGGCACGGCTACCGAATCGCTTATCAGAACACTTAGTGATTTTAAAGCTGAAAAACTTATTGAAATTAAGGAAGGAAAAATTTCCATTTCTAACCTTGAGAAATTGAAAAACCTGCTTTATTAAAATAATAACCCCGCCAACTTTTCATTAGCGGGGTCGTGTTTCCGCATACATCCCACTTTAGTTTACAGAGATGCTTTTAATTTTTTTGGGTTCTTTCACTTCCATTTTTGGAATTACAATTCTCAACTCACCGTTTTTTATTCAACATTCCAGAAAATCATCCATCTCCCTTCTTTGTTTTTTAGTAGGCCTTCCTATTTTACTTTGCCTTTTACCAGTATGAAAACTGGCGGCCTGAAATTTAATTCTTTCTAATTCTTCAGCAGGTGTTATATCCAGATAAAATTTAATGGCTTCAATGTGTGCAACTCTTTTGTAAAGCAGATCAACTACTTTAATCCGCCAGCGTTTTGCTTCTGTTTTCACTTCGTACTCATCACCCGCATTTACATGCTTTGATGCTTTTGCCTGTGTATCGTTATGTTTTACTTTCCCTTTTTCACAAGCGGCAGTAGCTAATGTTCTTGTTTTGAACAGGCGGATAGCCCAGAGATATTTATCGAGGCGGAGTTTTTCTTTGCTATCGGTCATCGGCATTTTTTAGAGATGAATAATTTTATTTCATCCCAAGATTTAGTATAAGGTGGAAAACTACCGGGATCAGGTTCTTCATCTGCATCAATAAAATAAGTAATACTTTTCCACAAATAAAAAAATTGAGTCTTACCATATTTTTGCTCAAACCACTTCAGCATTTCTTTCCAGCCGTATAATTCTATTAAAACATAAATATCGAAAAAATCTTTTTTCTTACCTCTTCCACAAACAGTATGCATTTTCATTGCAGCAATATCTGCAACAGAATAAAATTTTACTCCTTCAAAGATTTCATGCGGATTGATCAAAGGAGATGGCTCAATTACAAAATCACACTTTACCCCATTAATTCTGCAAAACAACATTCTTTGAAATCTTGATATGTGTTCGTAATCCCATTTTGTAATTTCAGTAAGTAAGCTTTCCAAATCGGCAGGTAAAAAAGTTTTCATAGAAAAAATATCTAAATCAGCTGAATCACGGTGACCTATTTGCAATGACAAGGATGTACCGCCAGCGAGACTAAAATTTTCGTATATATAAGGAATTTTGAAAATTTCTTTCAGCAATTCAAACATTGAAGGTTTAATAGTAGAAAGATGAAGCATATAATTCGTTAATAGGAACATTAAAATACCAGCTACAGAAATGCCTGGTTTTAGGATCAAGCTCTTTTGATTTTCGCAATTGAATTGCTATTTCATTCTTATCATAAAGGGTTAACAGCTTATAGAAATCTTCGAGACTACCCCGAACAATAACTCTTTCAATTACAAATCTCTTATGTTTTTCGAGACTTATGTTTGAAAGTGGTGTATCCCAAAACAGGTTTTGTGAAAAAGGAAATTCTTTCATACAGTAAAAATAAAAAAACCCTTTGGCATTTGTAGCACGGATTTGCAAATCCGTGTTACATCCTTCAAAGTTTTGGTAGCATGGATTTACAAATCCGTGTTACATCGCTGCAAAATGCTTATGAAAATGCGGGATAGTTTCTATGCCCTTGTAATAATTTTCCAAATTAAATTTTTCATTAGGACTGTGCAGGTTATCGCTGTCTAAACCAAAGCCCATAAACACAATTTTAATTCCCAGCTCTTCTTCAAATAAAGAACAAATTGGAATACTGCCGCCACCACGAACCGGGATCGGGTCTTTTCCAAATGTATCTTTTATAGCAGCCGCTGCGGCTTTATATGCTTTACTATCCACGGGTGTCATATAGGGCTCACCACCATGATGCAGCTCTGCTTTTAAAGTAACAGATGGCGGTGCAATTTTTTGCAAATGATTAATAAGTATCTCCGTTATCTTATCGCTGTTTTGATTGGGTACTAAACGTGCAGAAATTTTTGCATAAGCTTTTGATGGCAAAACAGTTTTTGCACCTTCACCAATATAGCCACCCCACATACCATTTACTTCTATGGTTGGGCGGATACCTGTTCTTTCATTGGTTGTAAATCCTTTTTCTCCCCACAGTTCTTTTACACCCAAATCATCCTTATACTCTTTTTCATCAAACGGAGCAGCAGCCATCAGCTTTCTTTCTTCTTCAGTTGCTACCACTACATCATCATAAAATCCGGGAATGGTGATATGATTATTTTCATCATGCAGTGAAGCAATCATTTTTGAAAGAATATTAATCGGGTTGGCAACAGCACCGCCATATACGCCACTGTGCAAATCCCGGTCGGGCCCGGTTACTTCCACTTCGATATAACTAAGACCACGAACACCAATATCAATGGAGGGATTTTCCAAACTAAGCATGGCTGTATCGCTTATTAAAACTACATCTGCTTTTAATAGTTCTTTATGACTTTTTACAAATCCGGCAAGATTCATAGAACCTACTTCTTCTTCCCCTTCAATACAGAATTTCATATTGGTACACATCGTATTTGTTTGTACCATAGTTTCCAATGCTTTTACATGCATGTAGAATTGTCCTTTATCATCACAACTACCTCTTGCAAAAATTTTTCCATCTTTAATTACCGGGTCAAACGGACCACTGTGCCAAAGCTCCAATGGCTCGGCTGGTTGTACATCATAATGACCATAAACAAGCACTGTTGGTTTTGATGGGTCAATTATTTTTTCTCCATATACTACCGGGTGTCCTGCGGTTGAATAAATTTCTGCTTTATCAGCGCCGGCTTCCAGCATCCGCATCTTTACCATTTCTGCACAACGCACCATATCCTGTTTGTGTTCGCTTCTTGCACTTACTGATGGGATACGGAGCATTTCAAGCAATTCATTAAGAAAACGGTCTTTATTTTTTTCCTGGTAATCTTTCCAAGCTTGCGTCATATATTTCTTTTTTATTTTGAGAACCACCTTCGCTGATTTAGTCTATTAATTTTTGGTATTGTGAAATGCTACGGTGGTCGGGGACGAAGATAAGGAGGATAAGATTATTCACTATCGCCAGATTTAGGTTTTGTATTTACAGCTTTTGTTACCAGCTTGCTTCCAAACCTGTCTTTAATTTCATCAACGGCTTTATACAACTGTAGTTTCTCCACTTGGTTATCAAACAAACTCATTTGCATAGTAAATGGAATAAGCTGACTGAAGCGAACTCCAATTAAACGAACTGGCCTTCCTTTCTGGTAACTTTTATTAAAAATATCTTTTGCTTTTGCAATCAACTGATCATCGAAGGCAGTGTAGTCAATT
>JANOJO010000269.1:0-4535 GCA_031418795.1 Bacteroidota bacterium
GAATAGCAAAAGATGTAGTAAGATTATTACTGCACCAGATAAAAGGGATGCCGCGGTAGAAAGCATTTTGTTTTGCTTTATTAAAAACGAACTCGATACCCTTTTTGTAATAGCTAATTATTGTGTCTCTTATTATTCCATCAAATAGCTTTGCTACTTCGTAATGGCCAATATTAATAAATGGGTACCATTGATAATGATTTGCTGTATCTGATCCAAGCCAGGGGGTTATTGTTTCTTGTCGGGAGTAATTATTGAAAATTTCACCTGGATGAGGCCCTATGTGAGTAGTCCAACCTCTTCCCATATTATGAATAGCGGCCCCGGCCAATTCCATATCATCAACCCAATTTTCTTCGGCATATATATATGGCGAACGAACAGATGCAGTTTGTGTGGTGCCTGGCTTTTTAATACCAAAGCTGTAAGCTGATAATGCTTTTTCAAATAATGAATCACCAAATTTTTTATCTGCCTTTTTTGAAAAAACATCGAAGTAGTGTTTCTTATCTCCAAATATTTCAAAACCTAATGCAAATGCACTTGCGAACTTCCCTGCTGTAGATGAAGTGCCGGTTGTATTGTTCATATATTTTCCCCGCTGTTGCGGTTCACCACTTACAAAATAGACTGGTCGTTCATATCCCTTTCCATACTGAGAATCTAATTTTGGTATCCGCATACTTATATGATCACGGTCGTCTCCTAATTGATTAAACATCCAGTCATCTCTGGGATGCATTTTTAATAACCAGTCCAGTCCCCATTTTGCTTCATCCAGTACATCGGGTAAATTATTTTTTCCATCTAATCCATTTGCCAGTTTTTCATCTGTAAAAACTTTGGGAAAATCCCTGTAGGCTGCAAGCAAATGATAAGTAGCATTTGCAGAAGTAGTGCTGTATTGCAGGTAATCACTGGCATCGTGCCAGCCACCGGTTACATCAATATGTGTGCTGTCTTTAATACCTGCTTTTTCTCCATACAAAACATACCCATCATGTGTATGGCAACTGTCTTTTAAAAATGGATTGAAGCCGCTGCGTTGCTGCCGCATATATTTTAAACAAAAATCTGCAGCGCCTTTATAAACATCATCGCCTATTTCAAACTCTGGTGATTTTATTTCACCGGCACGCAAATAATATCGTCCGGGTTTTTTAAAAGAAGAAAAATTAAGCCGATAGGTTTGTTTGAACGGGCCATACTCATCAAATGCTTTTCCTGCTATTCCTTTAAAAACTATTTTATTTGAAGCAGCATCCACTAATTCCCAACCTTCCTGTCCGGCAGGCAGGTTACTAATTCCTTTTTCCTCTTTACTGCACCATACAGCCACCTTGATACCGTTTGGCTGATAACCCAGCCAGTTGATGCGTATCCATGTATTTTCTTTTTCTGTTTTTTGTATGAATGCAACTAAAATAATTATAACAACTACAAGTGCTTTTCTCATGCCATTAAGTTACAAACAACTCGCTAACTTAGCGGCAATTAAAAAAAATTACAGATGAAATTAGTTTCTTATTTACTTGAAGGACATGACCGGCTCGGCATTTTAATTAATGAGTTGGTATATGATATGGAAGTACTGCATCCTGATTTGCCTAACAGCATGGGTTTGTTTATGAACTATTGGGAAGATTCATACCCCGTGGCGCAGGCTGGTGAGCTGATGCTGCTGGAAGGAACAAGAACAAGCAGTAAAGGGATGCCGGTGAGTGAAGTGCAATTGCTTGCGCCGATACCTTTCCCAACTTCCTGCAGGGATGGTTATGCTTTTCGTCAGCATGTGGCTGCGGCAAGAAGAAACAGGAAAGTAGAAATGATTGCTGAGTTTGATCAGTATCCCATTTTTTATTTTACCAATCACCATAGCATTCAGGGCCCTGGTGATATTAACTGTATGCCTGATCATTTTGAAAAATTAGATTTTGAACTGGAAGCAGCTATCGTTATTTGTAAACAGGGAAGAAATATAAAAGCAGAAGATGCGGATGAGTATATCGGCGGGCTGATGATTATGAATGATATTAGTGCAAGAAGATTGCAGATGGAAGAAATGCTTTTGAACCTGGGTCCGGCTAAAGGAAAAGATTTTTCAACTGCAATAGGTCCGTGGTTGGTAACGATGGACGAGTTACAATCATTAGAAATACCTGCGAAGGAAAATCATACCGGTAAAAACTGGAACTTAAAAATGAAATGCAGTGTAAATGGCGTACAGGTAAGTGAAGGCAATCTTGGCGACATGGACTGGACATTTGCTGAAATTATTGAACGGGCATCTTATGGGGTTGATTTATTTCCAGGTGATGTGATAGGAAGTGGTACTGTGGGTACTGGTTGCTTTTTAGAATTGAATGGCACGGGGAAATTAAATAATCCTGATTTTGTTGAGCAATGGTTACAACCTAATGATGTTGTTGAGATGGAAATTGATGGTTTGGGAAAATTGAGTAATACAATTGTTGCGGAAGAAAGTGATTGGAGTATTTTGAAGTTGAAGAAATGACAGGACACAGATTGCTATGATTATTATGATCAGCGCAGATTAAATCATAACAAATCTTATTCATCTTAATAAATCTGCGTGCCATCAAATTATGATTCTTGATTTAAAAGATTTAAAACCCGCCGAAAAGCAATACTACCTGCAGCATGTTATTGCTCCACGACCAATTTGTTTTGCAAGTACAATAGATAAAGCAGGAAATATAAATCTAAGCCCATTCAGTTTTTTTAATTTGTTTTCATCCAATCCTCCCATTGTTGTTTTTTCTCCGGGAAGGAGGGTAAGGGATAATACGACAAAGCACACCCTGGAAAATGTACTGGAAATTCCGGAAGTGGTTATTAATATTGTTACTTACGATATGGTACACCAGGTTTCATTATCGAGCTGTGAATTCCCGAAAGGAACAAATGAATTTATTAAAGCAGGATTTACTGAAGAGCCGGCAACCATAGTAAAGCCACCCATGGTAAAAGAAAGCAAAGTGAAATTAGAATGTAAAGTGATTGAAGTAAAACCATTGGGGAACGAAGGAGGTGCAGGCAATCTTGTTATTTGTGAAGTTCTGAAATTACATATTGATGATTCCTTACTCGATGACCCCCGTCTGAGTGACACAGTCGGGCAGGCTTCGCCAGGGGCTCTGGGCAAAAGATTAGATCAAAGAAAAATAAATCATGTAGCACGGTTGGGTGGCGACTGGTATTGTAAAGTAGATGAAACAAATTTATTTCAGGTACCAAAACCAAACATTGAGTTGGGGATTGGTGTGGATGCTTTGCCTGAAAGTATTCGCAACAGTAAAATACTTACTGGAAATAATTTAGGCCAGTTAGCCAATGTGCATGAAATGCCCGTAGTAGATCCTGCTTTTTACGATACAGAATTAAAAAATATTATTTTATACTATTCCATCAACCCTGAGGAGATGGAGAAGGAAATACATATTTATGCAAAAAAATTATTGGGTGAAGGAAAGGTGGAAGAGGCGTGGCAGGTGCTGTTGTCAGTTTTCTGATACCAGTTTATTTAGTTCATAATAAAAAGCCCACAAATACTTCCTGGCGTTTTTTTCTATGATTTTAAATGTATCTTTTCTCTTACCAACAACATCAGGGCCTGCAGCAAATAAACCGCTGACAACATTGCGTTCAGTATAGAACTCACATAAAGTTGTTTTTGAATCCAAAGGTTTTACTTCCCTTCTATATAGTTTATATAAAACCTCAGCACAAATATCATAAGAAGCAGTGCGGGTTTTGTCATTTTTAACTCCGGTAACCTCAACTCCCGTTTGGTCAAAATGTACTTCAAGTGTCTTAATTACTATTGCCGTTGAGGCATTATTAATATCCATTAACGAAAATAAACTACTATCAGAATTTTCTATATCTGCCATTAGCTCAGGTACAACAATAGCCTTGAATTTTCCCCGTGATTGGATGCCTTCATATAATATTTGCTTCAGGCTGTCGGCTAATTGAGCAAACAATTCCTTTTTATTCTTCCTTGCTTTTAAAGACATCGCATCAAAAGAATTGATGATAAGAATCTTGTTATTACCTGAAATTATACCAGGTCTTGTAAGTAAAGAGTCCTGACCCGATAAATTGAACAGGAAACAAGTTGTTAAAATAATAACTAGGAAAAAGAATTTTGATTTCATAAAAAAAATTTTTATTTCAACCCAAGCCTCGCCATCAGCATTTCTTTTTTTGCTTTACTTACTGAAAGTTTTTCTCCATTCTTTAATACTACATAGCCTCCATCAGTTCGCAGAAACTGGGAGATATAAGAAACATTTACTAACGTGGAATGATGTATGCGTTGAAATAATTCCGGAGGCAGCAGTTCTTCCACATCGCCAAGAGTTCTGGAAATAAGCATAGTTTTTTTATCTTCTATAAAAACTTTTGTGTAAGCTCCTTCTGCATGGCAATAAATAATGGAAGACACATCAACAAACTCATAACCCTCACGCTGCGGTAATGCTATTTTATGATTTGATGATGGCTGGCGC
>JANOJO010000270.1:0-14784 GCA_031418795.1 Bacteroidota bacterium
TTTTATCAGTAATAAATAGGCACTGTCCATATTCATGGCGTGACGAAATGGACTGTTGAGCAGTTTGACATCTTTTAAATTAAATGCATAGGCTTTAACCGGAACAACTGGTTTCACTTTCATTTTTGTATTGAACTGTTCCGGCACATAGGATTGTGCAATTGCAATCACTGATGTGAATACAAATAAGATTAGAAGAAGTTTTTTCATCATTATTTTTTCCATTTATTTTCCAGCATTTTAATAAAATATCCTCCCACCACACTTCTTGCCTGGAAACCTACCTGCTTACCATTGGTAGTTTCATGCCAATCACTTAAAGGAACTCTTGTTGGTGTTTCAGTTGCAAACTTATAAACCGGAGAAATCAATGCTTCAAAATTTTTTTGATCATTTGCCAAAGTGGCTGTCCACAATATCCAATCACTTTTAGTATATGTTTTTCTGCTATCAAGCGGTAAACCAAATTCATTTTGCTTAGTGAGATAATATTTTATTTCTTTATCATAAACAGACTGCGGAAATAAATTTAATCCAAGCAATTTATCCCAAACAAGATTATACTTCTGGCTCCATGTTCCTTTTTTATCAAATGTGAGTGAATAGTGATCGCCATCGTCAGCCATTTGCATCCATTTAGCCGCATACTCAGCAGCAATATTATGGTACTTGTCTGCCTCATCCTTCTTACCAAGATTTCTTGCCATTTGAGCATAAGAGGCTATGCCAACAATTGCTTTCATTGATAAATTTACATTGCGTGCAAGATGACCGGCAAAATCATCCGTGCATAATTGATTAGTAGGATCAAAACCATCTTTTACTAAAAACTCAACCCATTGACTTAATACTGTCCAATGTTTTTTTGCAAAATCATATTTGTTTTCTGCTTTGCAAATTGCTGCACTCAGAATTATCATATTGCCTGCTTCTTCTACCGGCATATCTTCAGGATAAGTCTGTCCATTGGCGATGGGATAAGTTCCCAGGTCATGTGCAGGAAAAGGTTTTGTCCATTTACCAGATTCACTGTAATACATCAGCGGTTCCACCATTCCTTTTAATAAATCTGGATTATAAATTAATGTAAGCGGGGCAGATGGATAAGTAACATCAACCGTCCAGATAGAACCATTGCTGAAATTTTCTTTCTGCGGAAATAATATCTCATCATTCGGGCCTCTTACTAATTTATGTGCAGCGAGTGACTGGCGATAAGCAAGCACACAAAGATTTGCATAAGTTTCACCACCTGCATTTAAGGCGTCAGAGTATAATTGTCTATCAAAATTTTTACATCGCTCTTCGATGGACTTAAACTCATCCAATGATCTCTTTATCATTTGTTCTGCTGATGAAAAATTTTTCTTCCACCATGCTTGCAGGTTTTGGCCAAAGTATTGAATGGAGTAAAAATCATCATAGGCAAGCAAAATAGTTTTTTCAACAGTCTTTGTCTTTAACTTTCTGAAATCAATTTTTAATCGGCATCTTTCAGGATAGTCAAGCTTGCCTGCTTTAATTTTTTTCGGATCTAACCTCATATATTGTGGCAATTCAATGCCGACTCCGTTGTTTAAAGCTACATAAAAATACCCCCAATCTATTCTAACATCGTCGCCCTTTCTTCTTAATACTGGCTGATCCTGCGTACCGATCTTTTGAAAAGCAAGAGGCTCACCTCTATAATAACTCACATCCACTTTTTGCGAAGTTTTGTTTTTTGCAATATCAGCTGAAGCATCAAAAAATAAATTCACGTCATGCTGTTTTTTATCATTTGACTTTACGCTAAATGTTATAAAGCTTATTGGCCTTGAATACAGATCAAGATCATCCATCAACAATGGTGAAAGAAATTTAATTGATAAGTCAACCGGGCCACATCTATACTCATATTTTGTTTGAGTCGCAGTTATTTCAACTTTTTTTTGAGTAGCCTGCGGAATTGGCTGAGGTGGCAACCGATCATACAAACCTGCATCTATGTAAGCCTGGCCACCTGTATTTTCACAATACATTGCCAGTACATTTTTTCCTTTGCGTAATTTTTGTTTAAAAGATTCCTGCATTACTATTTCCTTATTTGCTGAACAACATCCTGCAGAAAATATTTTTTCATTGTTTAAATAAATTTCTACGTTATCATCGTACTTAACCTTTAGCAGCATTTCATAAATATTATCAGCCTGCCAATCGAATGTTCTTCTAATCCATATTTCCCTGCTGCTCCAAACTGTTTTTGGATCTACGTCTTTTGTACCAAATAATCCTTTACCTGTTTGCCAATTTGATACATCATAACCCGGAGATGTCCAGTTGCCGGAAGGTTTTGTTTCTGTATATTGACAACTATAAGCTGAATCTTCAGCCCAGGGAAGTATTGTTTTAATTTTTCTTGCTGGCTCGCCCAAAAACTTATACAATTTTCCATCCACAGTGATTATTCCGAGTAAAGAATGATCTTTCCCTGTCCAGTGTTTCGTAGTGCTTTCATTCAGTTTATCCGTAAAACTCCAGATGCTGAAATAAGGATCATGAACAACAAGGGGATAAGCCGGGGCTTTATTTACCTGTGAGGAAGAATTTAAAAATGAAAAATAAAAAGTAAAAAGTAAAAAAGACTTTCTAATATTTCTTATACGCCTTTTTGAAATCATATTAATTGTGCTTCTACTTTATTGAAAATTTATAAGTTGTTTCATGCCTGTAAGTTTCTCCGGGTTTCAGAATTGTATTGGGAAAAGAGGGCTGATTGGGTGAATCTGGAAAATGCTGAGTTTCCAGACAAAGGCCTGCATGTTTTATATAGCTTGCTCCTTTCCTTGTATTGGTTAATGTGCCATCTAAAAAATTACCGCTGTAAAATTGTATGCCCGGTTCCGAAGTATAAAATTCCATGTGGCGGCCACTTGCTGAATGATAAAGAGAACCTGCAAGTTCTGCTCCCTGCCCAACTTTATTCAAAACCCAGTTATGATCATAACCACCTTCAACCTGTGCAATATCTTTTCCAATTTTTTTTCTTGCAGTAAAATCCATTGGCGTGCCTGCTACATCATAAATTTTTCCAGTGGGAATAAGTTTGTCATTTACCGGGGTGTATGCATCTGCCTTCAGCAACAGTTCATGATCAAGAATGGTAGCATCTGCACCTGCTGATAAATTAAAATAGCAATGATTGGTGAGATTTACCGGAGTGGCTTTATCTGTAGTAGCTGAATAATTAATTTTTAACTCATTGTCATTAGTTAATCTGTAAAAACATTTTACTATAAGGTTTCCGGGGTACCCTTCTTCGCCATCCTTACTTTCATATCTCAATTTCAGATCAGAATGATCCGCTATTGTTTCTGTACCCGAAACCTCCCAAACCACTTTATCATATCCTTTTAATCCGCCGTGCAGCGTATTCCCATTATTATTTGCTGCCAGTGTGTATTCTTTTCCATCGAGTGAAAATTTAGCATTGGCAATACGATTGGCGTACCTGCCTACCAGGCAACCAAAGTATGGATTACCAGTTTGAGTATAGCCGCTTAAGGATTCATAACCTAAAATCACATTTCCCATTACTCCATTTTTATCCGGAGTTAAAATATCGGTAACAGTGCCGCCATAGTTTATAATTTTTACCACCATGCCGTTTTTATTGATGAGTGTGTATTGAAAAATACTATCAGTGCCATGCATGGCATAAAAACTTTTTGTGATGCCAGCCTGTGTTTTAGCATCATTCTTTTCTTCTTTCTTCGACATAAGCTTACAACTGAATAATGATACAGAGATAAATATCAGGGCAATAATTCTTTTCATGATTTTTTTCTTTTTACTCTCCGCCTGACGGCGGAGATGGGGGTTTAATAATTAATTTTTACATCTGTAATTTTTGTTGGCAGCCAAACCTGCATTTCATTTTTGCCACGGTTGGCCCAGGTATAATAGGGTATGGCAATTATTTTTTTCTTTTCTGTTTTTATTGATGTGCCGTCTTCACTTACTGTAACAACGGGCACTTCTGCTGTTAATGCTTTTACATTTTCATCTAAAACTTTATAATCTATTGTTTCAAATTTAGTATTGTCAGGAATAATAATATTCCATGCTTTACCATTATTGTCTGCACCTTCCACACAATAAACTATTGGGCCACGCTGGATGGCGATGCGGTCTTTATTCTGCTTTAATTCTTCTCTTGCAAAAACTTTGTTTATTTTCATCGGTAAAACATATTCTACTGCATCTCCTTTATTCCATTCACGGGAAATAATTATATAACCGTTCTCCATTCTTACCGCTTCATCTTTCCCATTTACTTTGAGATAAAATATGGCAGAACCGAAATCTGAAAAATCATAAAGACCACTGGTTGATGTTTGCCCCTGTACCCAGCCCGGCATACGCAAGTATAAACTAAACTTTAATTTTTGAACGGGATCAATATTTAATTTAATGTTACCATCCCACGGATAATTCGTTTCCATCTTCACATCCACATCTGTTTTAGAAATATTCAGCTTTGTATTACTTCCCACAAACAAATTCACATAAATACTATTATCAGTTTTTGCATAAATATAATCGCCTAAAGAAGCAACCAATCTTGCAATGTTGGCAGGGCAACAAGCAGTTCCAAACCATTCCCTTCTTTGATGCTGCCCGCGGGATGCAAGTGGATTACCATAAAAAAAACGATCACCGCTTAAACTTAAACCATCAAGAGCACCATTATATAAACTTCTTTCAAGCACATCAATATATTCAGCATCCCCTGTAAGTGAATTCATCCGCTGGTTCCAGAAAACCATGCCCACACTTGCGCAGGTTTCGCAATAGGCCTGTTCGTTTGGTAAATCATAGTCCTGCGAAAAACCTTCATTGCTGCCTGCAGATCCAATACCACCGGTGATATACATATTGCGATAGACCACATCTTCCCACACTGTCCGCATGGCTTTCATATAATCTGCATCACCAGTTTGTGCAGCTACATCTGCAGCGCCTGTGTACATATACATGGCACGTACTGCATGGCCTGTAATTTCTTTTTGTTGTTTTACCGGTACAACATCCTGTGCATAGGCAGTGTCTTTCCAGTCCGTCCATGTATAACCCTTTGCTAATTTTTTTCCACGTTCACTCAATAACCAATCTGCCAGTTTTAAATATTTTTCATCCTTTGTTACTTTATACAATTTCACCAGTGCAAGTTCCAATTCCTGGTGACCGGTTACCCAATTTTTTTTACCCGGGCCGAACAATGCATCAAAATGATCTGCCCATTTAATACACACATCCAGCAATTTTCTTTTACCTGTAGCATTATAATATGCAACGCCTGCTTCAATCATATGACCGGCATTATAATCTTCATGCATACTCATATCGGTATAGCGGTCTTTCAATCCTTTTAATGTGTACCATGTATTTAAATAACCATCCGGTTGCTGTGCCGCTGCAATTTTATCAATCCACTCATCGCATTTTTTTTCCATCGCCTCACTCGGATGTGTTTTTAAAGAATAAGCCATTGCTTCCAATGCTTTGAACACATCGCTGTCATCATAAAAAATTCCTTCATGCTGCTCTCCTTTTGCTCTTGCTACTTTTTCAAAATTGCGGATGCGTGGAGTTTTTATTTCGGTTTGATAAATGCAGGCATCCAGGGTTTTGGTTGCCACTAAATCAATCTTAGGTTTCCAAAACTTGTCGGTGATGTTTACCTGCGAAAAATTTACCGGTTCTATTTTTTGCAAGGACGATTGAGAAAATACATTTACAAAAAACAAACAGGTGATAATATTGATCGTTATTTTTTTCATTTAGCCAGCTTTAGAATTACAATTAAACATTTGTGGCGACGCTCCCTTGTACTTTTTGTTCGCTATTCAGCAACCCACCCCAGATTCCTAAATTAAAATGATTCCTAAATTCGCCCCTCCCAGGGAGGGGAAGCATTTACAATTGACTATTCACTTTTCACTTTTCACACCCTACTTGCCACTTGCTTCTCAACACTTCCCTTTTACACAACCTGAAACCCATAAGCATACGGATCATCATCTTTATCTATTGAAATTGTATTGTATCCATAAATTTTTGCCCAACCTTCTATACCCGGACGAATAGCCGGCTTGCCATCAACTTTTAATTCCTCTTCAATTGTGCCGGTGAATTTACTGCCAATAATACTTTCATGAATAAACTGATCTCCTTTCTTCAATTTTCCTTTTGCATACCATTGTGCCATTCTTGCTGATGTACCCGTACCGCATGGTGATCTGTCTATTGCTTTATCGCCATAAAAAACTGCATTGCGTGCAGTGGATGTTTTATCTAAGACAGCGCCTGTCCAGAGAATATGAGAACATCCGTTTATTGTTTCATCTTCCGGATGTACGAATTCATACTTTGCATTAATATTTTTTCTTAATTCTCTTGCCCAGGTAATTAATTTATCTGCCGGATAATGTTCAAGCCCTTTGAAATTTTTCTGTACATCAACAATGGCATAAAAATTTCCACCGTAAGAAACATCAATTACTAATTCCCCAAGTTCGGGACATTCAGCAGTGATTCCTTCTTTATCGAGGTAGGCAGGTACATTAGTCAACTTTACGCTTTTACATTTTTGATTTTCCATTTTATATTCCACATGAATTAATCCTGCAGGTGTTTCCATTCTTATTCTGCCGGGAATTTTTGGGACAATCAATCCTTCTTCAATAGCAATCGTAATTGTTCCGATAGCGCCATGCCCGCACATGGGCAGGCATCCGCTTGTTTCAATAAACAATACTGCAAAATCATTTTGCGGATCATGTGGCGGATATAAAATACTGCCGCTCATCATATCATGTCCGCGGGGTTCAAACATCAATCCTTTTCTTATCCAATCATACTCTTTTAAAAAATGCTGGCGTTTTTCACTCATATTATTTCCTTCCAGCTTGGGTCCGCCTGCTGCTACCAAACGGACAGGGTTTCCACAAGTATGGGCGTCTATGCAATAAAATACCGGAACTTCTTTGGCAAAGTTTTTTACTTTGCCAAAGTTTGATTTGGAAATTGGGTTATCCTTTCTTGTTGTCATAGTTATTAATTACAGCTTTGCCAAAGTTTAAAACTTTGGCAAAGCAAATCTATTCGTCTATCCATTGGGATTCCGGATCGATTGGCTTTTCATGATACTGAATAAATTTATCCAGTCCGCCGAATACTTTCAATACATAATCTCTTTCAATTTTTGTTTCATTGTTACTGAGAAATATTTTATAAGAACTATGCTTCCATTTATCTATTTTATCAACAAAATGATGATGAACCGGATTGTTATGAATATAATGCACAACCCTGCAAAAGGATTCATCACCTTCCACCAGTTCCATTTTCATGCTTGGTATAAAAAGACTGCCCATCCGGTTGTAAACCTTATTAAATGCCTGTGTGTAACTGCTAAACAGATTCGCATAAGACTTGCTGATTTTATTAATAATCTTTTTATCATCCCATTCGGGTTTCGTTTCATCATTTTGCCAAAGTTGAATTAATTCGTCTTTGTCTTTTACTTTAATAAATAAATGAAAATGATTTTTCATTAAACAATATGCATATATACGGCAGACAGGTAAAATATGATCTGAAAGCTTTTTAAGAAAAAAAAGGTAGTTTTTTTCATCCACAAAAAGATTCTCCCAGCCATTGGCATGATTGAATACATGATAAAACTGACCCGGAAGCATAAAAAAAATTTTAGTTTATTAAGAAACTTTGCCAAAGTTTGGAACTTTGGCAAAGTCGAAGTCAATAATTATTTCAACCCTGATATATCATCCAGCACATACACGCCTCTTCCATAAGTTCCGATTACTAATTTTTTATCCCGCGGGTGAATGAACATGTCATTTACTGATACAGCCGCCGGTATATTTCCATTGATGCTTATCCAGGTTTTACCTGCGTCTTTACTTATATATGCGCCCATATCTGTTCCGCAATAAAGAACATTGGCCTTATCGGTATCCTCAATAATTACATTAACTGGTGATGCAGGAAGATTGCCCGCAATCAGTTTCCAGTTGGCGCCATAATTTTCTGAAACATATAACCAGGCAGCATGATTATCCTGCCGGCGATCATTCAATGCGATATATACCCTGGAAGCTTTGTATGTGGATGGACTAATCTTTATTATATGTTTATTAAACGGTAGTCCTTTTGTTATTTCTTTCCAATTATTTCCATCATCAATCGTTAGCCAAACCCGGCCATCATCTGTACCGGTATAAACAACACCGGGTTTATCACCTTCAGCAATAGCAGTAATGGCCTGGTGATAGATAAGATATGGATATACTCCTTTCGCAGATTCTTTATTATAAGAAAGATCATTGCTGATGCGGTTCCATGTTTCTCCGCCATCAGCAGATTTGTATAAATGCTGCAGGCCATGATAAATTACTTTGCTATCAAATTTCGACATCAGTGTACCTGCAAGCCATTCGCCCCGCAGTGAATCAATACGGCCTACATCAAACACAGTCATTCTTTTTACACCTTCACGCCGTCCTTTACTCATATCAGTTTTCATCAGGCGTGCATAGTAAGTTGATGAAAAAACAATATTTGAATTTATTGGATCAACCTGTATTTGTGTGCCTTCGCCACCCGGCGCCATGCGCCATGGACGAAGAGTGGTATCAGCAGGTTTTCCAAAACTGTTTGTACTATTTCCACTCATCGTGCCTTCATCCTGTACAGATCCAAAAATATTGAAAGGTGTTTGCATATCATAAGCAACCGTATAAAATTGTGTGGTAGGAATTTTATCAAAAAAATTTTTCCATTTTACACCGCCATTATAAGTTAAGGTAACGCCTCCGTCATTTCCAACAATTATTCTATCTGGATTTTCATCATCAAACCACATGGCATGATTGTCGCCATGCGTCCAGTCGCCAGTGGTATCGGTTGGCACCCATGACTTCCATGTTTTACCACCATCCCTGCTAATTGCTTTGGATACGCCAAATGCATAGACTTCATTTTCATCTTTTGGATCAACACGAATCTGGCTAAATACCCAACCGTAAGTGCCGGAGAAAGGTGTTAAAAAATCATGTATCTCCGCTGTCTTCTCCCAACTTTCACCTTTATTATTACTGCGATAAATGGCGCCGCCAATAACCACCTTTTGCACTTTTCTTTCATAGCTGTCTGTTTCTCCAGGTTTGGGATCCCTTTTTTTATTATGATCATCAACAAACGCATAAAGTACATTGGGATTTGATTTGGAAACTGCAAGGCCAATTCTTCCTGTTGTTTTTGTATCGGGTAAACCATTACCTATAATCTTCCATGTTTTACCACCATCAGTTGTTTTGTAAATATTATCTCCGTCTTCAGGCATAGGATCACTCCATCTTCTGCGAATACGGTTCCACATAGAAGCATAAAGAATATTTGGATCAGAAGGATCCATTACCAAATCAATACATCCGCTTTTTTCACTTTCAAATAAAATCTTCTTCCATGTTTTGCCGCCATCAGTTGTTTGAAAAACACCACGGTCTTTATTATAAGTCCATTCGTTGCCACTGGCTGCCACATATACATTATTTGAATTTTTTGGATGAACAATTATTCTCGCAATGGTTCCTGTATTTTCCAAACCGATATGTTTAAATGATTTTCCTGCGTCATTTGATTTATACATTCCAATACCGGGCAATGAAGCACGAAAAATATTTGCTTCTCCTGTACCAACATATAAAATATTTTTATCAGAAGGCGCTAAAGAAATGTCACCGATTGATTGAGTTGCTTCTTTATCAAAGATTGGCGCCCATGTATTTCCTGCATCTTCTGTTTTCCATAAACCACCAGTGGCAAATGCTGCATAAATAATATTTGGATTGCCAGTTACTCCTTCCACATCTGTACTACGGCCGCTGCGGTTGTCGGGGCCGGTCAATCTCCATTCCAAATTTTTATATGGCGATTTCTGCAGCAATTGTTTTTGTTTTGCAAATGCAGTTAATTTTTGTGCGCCGGTTGTTGGTATATTTTGTTGTGCAACTATTGATAAAGGGAATAATAACAAGACAAACTTTCTCATTGCAATTATAGTTTTAGTTATAAAATAAATTTTAGCTAAGAGAAGAAGAAAGAGAAAAGGAGACAAAGAGTTTTATTCACAACTCTATCTCTCTTTCTCACTTTTATCTTATTATACTATTTTTTGTCAATTCGTTATTAACCATTCTCCATATTTCCAACGAATTTTCATTCATTAATTCTTCCGGCAACAATTCATTGCTCCAGTTTTGAAAACAGAGCGGCCGGGCAAATCTTTTGATTCCATCTGCACCAACCGAAGTAAAACGTGAATCAGTAGAAGCAGGAAATGGCCCGCCGTGATGCATGCTTAAACAAACTTCTACTCCTGTAGGCACTCCATTTAATAATAACCGGCCACAAATATTTTTTACAGCCTCCACCAATTCATTGTTATTCTTTATATCATTCTCAGTTGCCATTAATGTTGAACTCAATTGTCCTTCCAGATGTTTTGCCACCTCAATCATTTCATTCATGTCTTTACATCTTATAATTAGTGAATAGGGCCCAAACACTTCCTGGTGAAGTACAGGATTATTTAAAAACGCCTGACCTGTTGCAGTAGCAATTGTAGGAATCCCGGCTAACACAGGCAAAGTTTCAGAACTTTGCCAATGTTCACTTTCTGCTACAAGATGTACATCTTCCTGCAACAAAGCATTTCCTTTTTTATCTTTGTATGCTTTTACAATTCCTTCATGAAGCATTGGCCCCGGTGCTATTTGTTGTATAGCTTTTCCTAAATCATGAATAAATGTTTTCAATGAATCACTTTCAATTCCTATAATCAAACCGGGATTAGTGCAAAACTGACCAACACCTAATGTAATTGAACCTGCATAGTTTTTTGCAATATCACTTGCAGATGAATCCATTTTTTCCGGTAAAAGAAAAACAGGATTGACACTTCCCATTTCTGCAAAAACAGGAATGGGCTCTTTGCGTTGATTGGCCCAATCGAATAATTGTTTGCCACCAAGATAAGAACCGGTAAAACCAACTGCTTTTGTATGGGTATGTGTAACTAATTTTTTACCAACTTCAAAAGATGCACCGAATATATGAGCAAAAATTCCTTTTGGCATTTTACATTTTTCAACTGCAAGTAAAATTGCTTTGGCAACTAAATTACTTGTTTCCGCATGTGCCGGATGTGCTTTTACAATAACGGGGCAACCGGCTGCAAATGCACAAGCAGTATCTCCACCTGCAGTGGAATACGCAAATGGAAAATTGCTTGCACCAAATACTACAACCGGCCCAATTGGTATCAGCATTTTTCTAATATCAGGCTTTGGTGGAGTCTTATCAGGAATTGCAGTATCAATTCTTGCTTCTAACCATTCGCCGCTTTCACATGCAGCAGCGTATTGATTTAGTTGAAAAATTGTACGGCCTCTTTCATTTCGCAATCTTGCTTCGGGTAAATTAGTTTCCTTCATTGCCACATGAATCAATTCATCGCCACATAAGTCAAGCTCAACAGCAATAGCCCGCATAAAATCTGCCCGCTGTTTCAAACTCATTTTACGATAAACATGAAATGCAGACCATGCATCCTGCATGACTGAATCAATTTCTGAAACCGTTGCGTCTTTAAACATTATTAATTATTAATTTTTAATTATTAATTATTAATTCAGCACTGGTCTTCTGGCAATGCCATCATTAATTATTTTTAAAATTCTGAGTCTCTCTTCTCCTGTTAAAACCAATCGTGGTGCCCGTACATATTCACTGCCTATACCTGCTTGTGTTGCTGCAAGTTTTATATACTGTACTAATTTGGGATGAATATCTAATTCCAGCAAGGGCATAAACCAGCGATAGATTTTTGTTGCGTCTTCATTTCTTCCGGCTTTTACCAGGTTATAAATTGAAACAGTTTCTTTTGGAAAAGCACAAACCAATCCGGCCACCCAACCATCTGCACCCAAACATAACTCTTCCATTGCCAATGTATCAACACCGCATAGAATTTTAAACCGGTCGCCAAACCTGTTTTTCATTCTTGTCAGGTTGGTAACATCACGGGAACTTTCTTTTAAGGCAGTAATATTTTTACATTCCACCAAATCTTCAAACATCTCCGGTCGTGTATCAATTTTATAATCCGGCGGGTTATTATAGATCATGATTGGAAGTTCAGTGGAGTTTGCCACTGCCTTGAAAAAACTGATTGTTTCCCTGTCATCAGTCTTATATCTCATGGGTGGTAATAACATGATTCCATCAGCTCCCCATATTCTTGCATTTGCTGCTTGTTGAATAGCCCCGCTTGTTGTGCTTTCTGCAATATTCAATATCACTGGAATTTTCCCGTTGAGATATTCCACTGAAAACTCAACCATCTCTTCCTTTTCTTTATCGGTTATAGTACTGGCCTCTCCCAGCGAGCCGCCAATAATTATTCCATGCACGCCGGCCTCCAACTGGGCAGCTAAATTCTTTTCAAACATATCCAGGTCAAGATTATCATCTTTTGTAAAAGAAGTAAGTAATGCCGGGAAAACTCCTTTCCATTCAAAATTCATAATTTTTAGTTTTGGGCAAAGCTAAATATTGGCAACAAGAAACAGGTAACCAATTATTGCCGGGATAAATTTTTTTTTTAACACCAATACCCAACCCTTTGCATATAATTTGCGACATTTAGGAGCAAGAATATGAAACAAGCCTTACTTCTCTTTTTAATAGGTGTATTGAACAAGCCCTGTTCATCTCAAAAAGTTGACAGTATTTTTTTTCATTTATATACTGACAGCCTGAAAAAAGGAACACACAACTATATTAATGTAGATGGAAAATTATCGAATGGCAAATGGAAACCGCTAACGGATAAAGAACTCATTTTTACCACTACTTACGGGACATTTGAAAATTACAACCTTGTGCTTCCTTTGGAATGCAAGGAAGAAAAACTAACAATAAAAGCTGTACTTAAAACGCAGCCCTGGATTTGGAAAGAAGTAACAATCTGGATAAAGAAAAAACCAGATGATGAAATTTTGCCAACGAAAGAAGAAATATTGAACAGGAAACCAGTGAAAACAGGCAAGTCAAAAAGCATCTAAAAGAAAAATCATCTGCTTAAAGTTGAATATTTACAACCACAACGTTCCCCCTATCTTTGCGGTCGGCAGGTCTTACACGACCAGCTCCTGCTGAATCTCCCCAGGGCCGGAAGGCAACAAGGATAAGTGGTTGTAGCGGTGCGATGTGAGTAGCCTGCCTTTTTTATTTCTCTATTTTCATAAACAACTCCAATTAATCTTTAGAAATACAAGCATGTTTCAGATAAAAGATAATTCGGCCAGAGCCAAACAAATCATTTCTGTCTTCTATATCGTTATCGGATTATCAGTTTTAAATATGGGTTCTCTTTACTGGCAATACTTATTATTAACGGATGCACAAAGTCATCCGGATAGTGCTGACATGTCGAAAATTGAAACAAGTGATTTATTACAACTTAGTATTGGAATTGCCACCATTGTGATTGCTATACTTAATATTGTATTCTTTATTATGTGGTTCAGAAGGGCATATAATAATTTGCATGCATTGCAAAATAGTTATGCTACGATGGGTGAAGGCTGGGCGGCAGGTGGATGGTTTATTCCTATCATGAATTGGGTACGTCCTTACCAGATTATGAAAGAAATCTGGCAAGGAACACAAAAAGCACTTACTCATAAATTAGGCGAACCAAAATCGAATTCCTTAATTGGAATATGGTGGGCATTATATTTAATAATGAGTATATATGGCAATATTGTAGCAAGATTTTCTTTTAAAGCAGAAAATATTGATGAATTAATTGCAACTTCCAAAATGGAATTTATTGGCGAACTACTTACTATTCCTGCGGCAATTGTTACAGTAATTATGATACAAAGAACACAAGTTTTTGAAACTGCTTTGCTGGAAGAATCGCAGCAACCTGCCGAAAGTATTTTTTCAACCTTTAATAATCCGCAAAGCGAAAACTGATTTTTCTATAAACTAAATCATAAAATTAAAATCAACTATAATGAAATTTTTTATTGATACAGCCAACCTGGCACAGATTAAAGAAGCAAATGAATTAGGTATTCTTGATGGCGTTACCACCAATCCTTCACTGATGGCTAAAGAAGGAATAAAAGGTATTGACGCAGTGATGAATCATTACAAAACCATTTGTGAAATGGTGAATGGCGACATCAGCGCCGAAGTAATCTCTACAGATTTTGCAGGCATCGTGGAAGAAGGGAAAAAGCTGGCGGCCATTCATCCGAATATTATTGTAAAAGTACCGATGATTAAAGATGGCGTCAAAGCTATCAAGTGGTTTACTGATAATGGTATCTCCACAAACTGTACGCTGGTATTTTCTGCAGGGCAGGCAATACTTTGTGCAAAAGCAGGAGCTAAATATGTATCGCCTTTTATTGGAAGAATTGATGACAGCGGTTGGGATGGTGTAAAACTGATAGAGCAGATTGCAAGAATTTATTCTATTCAGGGTTTCAAAACGCAGGTACTGGCCGCATCTATCCGAAACCCCAACCATATTATTCAATGCGCCGAAGCAGGAGCCAATGTTTGCACATGTCCGTTAGAATCAATACTCGGTTTATTAAAACATCCTTTAACCGATATTGGCCTTGCTAAATTTTTGGA
>JANOJO010000271.1:0-2917 GCA_031418795.1 Bacteroidota bacterium
AAACAAATGACGCCAGCCGGGTGTGTAAACCAACGAAGAAAAATCAAGCACACGGGTATAACCAATGCCGGAATTGCTGAAACTTGAAACTTTGTACTGGTTGTACCAGGTTTCTCCCTGACCGCTTGCGCCGCCAATATCCAAAACTCTTTTGAAACGTTCTGCAGCTTTATCATACTGGCCATCCCACAAATATAAATCGCCAAGCAAAATATTTTTATTGATAAAAAATTTTGAAGTGCTGTAACCGTCAACAACAGTTTGCAAAGTGGTGCCTGCGGGATAATCATCTGTGAATGGAAGATTCTCTGTAAATGCAACTAATGAGTCAATCAATTGTTGCAATTGAATTTTTGGATAATTATTCTGATCCCGAATATCCCTTAACTGAACAAGCGGATCTGTTACATACGGTATTTCCCCAAAATGAATTCCTAATTGCAAATACACCCAGCTACGGATGGCGCCAACATCGGAATAGCGTTGTTTGTATTCTAATTCTTTTAATTTATTCTGCTGAAACATGAGAGTAAAATTCTTCAGCACATCATTACAGTTTACAATCACTTCATAAAATGGTTGCGGATCAATGTAAGGATTTTCAACAGTGGCAGCATGTTCATTCAGCTGACGAAGCCAGGTATCGGAGTTGGTGGTAATATCCATGAGATCTCCACGCAGTTCATTTAATAAAATATATGTCTTTGCCAGTTTCATTACTTTGCCATACACACCAATTACGGCAGCGTCAGCATCAAAAACATTCTGGTACATCTGCGAACGGTCAACTGCTGTTACAGGTTTTAAATCAAAAACCTTTCTGCAGGACAGACCTGAAAAAATTAAAATGCCTGCTGATGCAAATGCGGCAATTTTTAACAAACTCAGCTTTTTCATTTTTATAAAAAATATTTTATACGTTGAATAATTGTTATTCTTACAGCCCAATCTTCAATCCCAATTGCACAGAACGGAAATGCGGCTCCAGTCCATTATCCACTCCCTGGCCAAATACTGATTCTGTTGCGCTGAATTCAGGATCGTAACCTTTGTATTTTGTCAGCGTTAATAAATTATTTCCTGTTGCATAAACAGTAGCATATTTAAAAAATCCGGGACGGAAAGGAACCTCGTAAGAAAGCGTTGCTGTTCTCAACCGCAGGTAAGATCCATCTTCAATCCAACGATCAGAAAAACGGCTGTTACCCATCGGGTCGCCCCAGGTAGCTTTAGGAATATTTGTTTCATGTCCATCGGTTCTCCAACGATTGATCACCGCTTCAGTTTGATTGCTTGCATCACTCATTGCCTCCAGCCTGTTTCTTGTGTAATTATAAATATCATTGCCCTGCGAAAAAGTAAATAATATTTTCAGCGAAAGCCTTCCGTATTCAACACTTGTATTTATTGCTCCAAAAAAATCCGGGTTAGGATTGCCAATTACCACCCGATCTTTTTCATCAATTATTTTATCACCGTTTTGATCTGCAAAAAATATATCGCCACCTTTGAAAGGAACTAATGTTCCGTTTGGATTTCTTATAGATAAACCGGCTTGCGATGCTCCTAAATCTGACAGGAAAACTCCTTTTGTTTTATAACCGTAAAAATTATTAGGTGTATTATCTCTTTGTGTGATATAAGATGCGCCGGCAAATGTGGAAATAATTGCTGGGGAAACAAGTCTTGAAACAGATTTGTTATGGGCTACATTAAATCCTGCATCCCATTTCAACTTATTGGTATTAATCATCCGGATATTGAAGCTGGCCTCCACTCCTTTTGAATTTAAAGAGCCGAAATTGTTTGCAATAATATAATCAAAACCGGAAGCAGATGGAGCCACTTCATAAATAATCGGGTTGTTGTTTTTATTGCTGTACGCATCAAAGCTGAAACTTATTCTTTCCTGCCAGAATGAAAGATCAAAGCCAGCATTTAATTTAAAAATATTTTCCCATTGCAATCTTTCGCTGCCGGCGCCGCCACGCACCAGGCCCTGTATGCCCAGCAGGTTTTGTGAAATATAAGTTTGCCTTGCTGTGTAATTGCCAATATCGTCATTACCCACTTTACCAAAAGACAATCTGAATTTTAAAAAATTAATTTTTGAGTTTTTTAAAAACTCTCCCGAAGATGCCACCCAGGCTGCTGATACCGATGGCAGAAACGCATATTCATTACCTGCAATGTCTAAATTCTCCGGAATTTTATTGCCAAACTTAGATGAACCATCCACGGCTGCATTGGCTGATAAAATAAATTTATCTGCCAGCGAATAATCAATGTTTAAATAAGTGTTCAGCCAGTTTGATTCGCCAATGGTACCGCCAATTCTTCTCAGAGAATTTATTCCATTGCCCACACTTACCAGTTCATCAATGGCTGAGTTAAATCCAAATCCAAAATCCTGTTCTGATTTATTATAAAGATATCTTACACCTGCCCGTGCCGTAAGTTCATTAATACTTTTATACGTTTTGGAAAAAGTTAAACGTGTATCGTTATAAATGGAAAAGAAAGATTTTACATGTGTACCCAGCCTGCTGAAAGCAATATCTGTACTCAGCGTGTCGGCGGTTACGCCTTTTCTTGGAATAAAAAAATTTTCACGAACCTTATCATTGGTAACACCAATTGTTGTGGATAGAGAAAGCAGTTTTGTGATTTCATAATTAAAACCCATCGAACCGCTGAAGCGGTAAGTTTTGCTCAGGCCCTGTGCCACATCTGTTAATACAGCCGGGTTACTGATGCCAAAAATATCTTTATCAGCCAATGAAGGTGATTCCACACCCAAATCAGAAACTTCTTTCACACGGAGAAAAGGTGATTTGATTAATGAAAGATAAATTGGATTCGTTTTTAATGATATACCCTGATCCCGTATGTTCAGTTCATTAAAAGAAAAACTGAG
>JANOJO010000272.1:0-2038 GCA_031418795.1 Bacteroidota bacterium
AGCAGGTTTAAAAATGGAAGATATTTCTTACTGGGAGTTGAACGAAGCATTTGCTGTAGTAGGTATTGAAAATACAAAACGAATGAAATTGGATCCATCAAAAGTAAATGTGCATGGCGGCGCTGTTTCTCTTGGTCATCCGCTTGGCTGCAGCGGTGCAAGAATTATTGTTACATTAATAAATGTATTGAAACAAAATAATGCAAAGTATGGTGCGGCGGGAATTTGTAATGGAGGTGGGGGTGCAAGCGCAATGGTGATAGAGGCTGTGAATTAGTAATTAATAATTAAGAAACTGACTATCCGGATGAAGCAACCATATATTTTTTTGAACCACATAGGCACATAGAAACATAGGGTTTCACATAGAAATCTATGTGTTTCTTTCTATTGTGTACTATGTGCCTATGTGGTTCCATTACAGGGTTGTAATATGCGGACAGTCGCTATTAAGAATTAATAATTGGCCTTCCGGGTTTGGGAGGCTTTTTTAATATTCGTATCTTTTCATCAAATCATTTTTATGAAAAAAATATTGCTTGCCTGCGTTGCCTTGTTGGTATTAATTATAACCTGGAGTTTTTTAAATCCAACATCAACTGTTGTTGGTGCATGGAAGGCAAAAAAAGATGGCATCAGTCATGTGCTTGTTTTCCAGGATGCTTATTTTTCCTGTAGCATATTTGACATTGGCAATAAAAAATTTATCCGCACTTATGGTGGCACATACAGCGAATCAGGTGGTCAACTGCATGTCAATATTGAGTTTGATACCGAATCAAAAGACAACGTTGGGAAGCATACTCATTATGCATATTCAATTTCTGAAAATTCTTTAACTCTAAATCCCGGTGGTGAAATAAGTGAATGGACAAGGTCTGATAATGGTTCCGACGGGCTTGCTGGTAACTGGCGCATTACTGCAAGGATGAATAATGGCCAGTTGCAGCCTATGCAAAGAGGAGCAAGAAAAACACTGAAGCTTTTATCAAGTACAAGATTTCAATGGATGGCAATCAATCCGGAGACAAAAGAATTTTCCGGCACCGGTGGAGGCACTTATACTTTTGAAAATGGTAAGTATGCGGAGAGTATAGAATTTTTTTCAAGAGACAGCAGCAGGGTGGGAGCCGTATTAACTTTTGATGGAAGTGTAAATGAAAATGTGTGGACACATAAAGGTCTTAATTCAAAAGGTGAGCCGATACACGAAGAATGGACAAGGGAAAAATAGAATTGAAAAACAAAGAAGCCTTTTCAAATTTGAAGAGGCTTCTTTCTGTAATGAATTTTGTTTAATCAAAGTAATCGAAAGCCCCATTAAGGGGGTTGGGGGCGTCTTTTATTTCGAACTCAGATCAGCCCGGTAAAAAAGTAATTCACTCCAGGCATCATTAAGATACTCACGAAGAACTTCCAGGTAATTATCAAATGAATCTTCACCATTTGCTTTTTCATATCTTTCTTTAAACGGTGGTTTTATGAATCCGGGGTTCCTCTCTTTTAATCCCTGTTTATATCTTGTCACTAAAGTAAATTGAGCAGGACCCGAAGAACTGGCGGAGTAAACCGCAACAGATTGACCGCCGGCCTGCCAGGCTTTTCTCGTTTCTGCAAGTACATCTCTTACTTTATTTCCCCATCCGATTTTAGGAAACCAATGAGTGATATTTATTTTATCAGCGTAATCGGTGAGGGCTACTGTACTGAGTGTATCCTCGTAAACTGAATAACTGGCCGTGCCTCTGTCGGTAAGATAAATAGCTACGCTTTTATTCCAGTCATTGTTGTGCTCAACGCTGAGGTCGCCCCTGCCATCAATGAGATCCCAGCTAAGCGGACCTTCGGTAATGTGATAACCGTTGGCATCGGGTCCTGATTGAATGGCCCAAACCCTCCATTTCCAGTCGCCGGTATGATATTTCTGCGCATGGGCAGCAAGAGCCTTTTCAAATTCAAGCACTTTGTCCACTTTCGGAAAAGCTCTGAATGTACTTAAAACGTTTTTGTTCTGGCTTATTCCAAGTGTAGGAATAAG
>JANOJO010000273.1:0-2358 GCA_031418795.1 Bacteroidota bacterium
GAACTGCTTTTCCGAAAAGGCATTCCATCATATTTCTTGCTTTCGTAGTCATTTTTGTAACACTGGTAGTTCAGGGACTTTCGCTGCCATTGCTCATACGCTGGCTGAAGATAAAGCCACAAGACAATACTGCTGCAGAAGAAAAAGAACTGCAATTATACCTCGCCACCAGTACGCTTCAATATATCGAACTGGAATTATCGGTGCCATTGGATGATAAATTACAGGTACAACTAAAAAAGAAATATGAACTACTGATTTATGATCTCTCGAAAGAATTACGCCGTCAAACAAAAGCAATACGTAATGACGAAGAAGTACAGGCGCTACCACCAGATGCCATGTTAAATGCCCAATTAGAGATCGGCAAATTTCAGAGAGAATTATTACTAAAGCTGCACAAAGAAGGTGAATTCAGTGATACGGTCATCAAACTTGTAGAACGGGAATTGGATATAAATGAACTGAAATTAAACCAACAAGTTCCGAAAGAAGAATAAACATTCAGGCAATAGTGAGCAAAGCTTTTCATCTGCCATATCCACACTAATACTAAATGTGCATCCGAAATAGATTTTCCCGATAGCTTTCGTAAACGTTGGCATAAACGGATGACAGATCGTCATCATACAGCTATCAGTAGGACTAATTTTGAAAAATAATTGCTATAAAAACCTTCACAAACAGAGAAAATTGTAAAAAGAAAAACTACTCTAGTTGTTATCAGAGTGGTTACAGGCAGAAGGATTAAAAGTTAATAGGATATACAAAATCCTTTGGCTCGCTGCTGTTTATATCGGGATGATAATTTTTGCAAACCGGTTTGTATTTATTCAACACCGTTAAAAGAGAGGTTGCCTTTTATTGTAACTCTACTGGCCTCAATGTTAAAGCCATTGGTTATTCCGGTATTGGGCAGATGATAATCCAGGTTTCTGTTAAATGCAAGTGTTCAGCTACCAGTACTCCTTTTTTTTGTAAGATTGTTTATTGCACTATGAATTATCAAGTATTGTAATTTCATTTATAAGTTTGCAATTTATTTTGGCTATACTGTTCATTAGCAAAAAAAGGCTTTTCTTATCCTTTAAAATCAGTTCAAAGACATCCTTTACACTTGAATCGTTTCTGATTTCTTTTACTCTAATCAGTTTTCTAAAATGTTTTTCTTTAAATTTTTCAGTACCTGCATTGTAGATTTTGTATCTGTTTAAAAGATACCTTAGAGCATCAATTCTGGCCTTGACCTCGGTTGGATCGTCCAGGTAGGAATAAATAACCCCCGATTCTTTGTCCTTAAAAAATGTGTAAAAAGTATAATTACCTGAGTCTTTATTCACTAACCTGTTGATTTCTCTTTTTGTATTCTTTAAAAGAAGGGCATTTCCATCAGTTGATTGGTGGGAAAATTCATGGACAGGGATAGTCCCCTGACTGATAGAAGACTGTGTCAAAAATGAATACAAACTACCTTCAATATATGTGAAATTTATATTTCCAAGGCTAAGACCTGCACGATTATCTTCTTTAAATGAATCTACTTTATCCGTCTCAGAGAAGAGTTTTACATCCTGTTTTGGTGCATAACTACCAAGAACAGTTATTTGATCTATTTCAAACAAGTCGTGTTGAATTTCATACTTCCCAAAAATTAAATTGGTTTTTCTTTCTGCTACCATCTTTTGTGCCAGTATATTGTATGTCTCAAAATTTTCAAATGGCTGGTCTCTTTCAAGTTCGGAGAGTAGTCTTTTTCTGTACATGTCGGACGATATGTATTTCAAAAGCCATTCTTTTTGATTCTCTATTTCCTTTATAAATTCCACTTTGGTTTTAAAGAAAACAGCAGAAGTTACAGAGGTTATTTCTTTATTCGGGATGCTCTCAAAGATTTGCTTTGCAGATAAAACAGTATTAAACTGCTTTTTATTCAACTGCGAATGGCCAGGAGATGTTATTAATAATGACACTACAATTAACAACAAAGGGAGGGCCAGGGATTTGTTATGTTTAATTGTGATTAATTTAAACAGAACATGGTTAATACATTTCTGAAGCAGTCTATTTGTAACCCTTATTGAAAAAGTAGTAAAATCGGCAAAAAATGCAGGGGGGTATTTAAAATGTTTCATAGGATATAATCGGCTTTAATCAGGGTATTGGTTCCAACTATTAATCCATAAGATTAACATGTTAAAAATATGAAATACACGAAGCACCTTGCTAGTATAATCTATTAATTATACAAAAATTAAGTAATTGTGCTTTTGAAATCTTCGTGTAAGTACGATAATGTAAAATTAGATAGCTGGTAAAGCTTCATCAATCGCCATGGCCATTCCGGATGCCAAATATTCC
>JANOJO010000274.1:0-3600 GCA_031418795.1 Bacteroidota bacterium
TTTACTGGCATACTTGGTTTATTAATTCATCTGAATGAAGGGCTGTTGGTTTGGTACCGGTTATTAATTACATCTGTTACCATGTGGATTTTGTTTTCCATTACCGGCAAACTGCAGCGAATTTCAGTAAAAGATATTTTAAAACTTTCAGGCATTGGTTTCCTTGCCGCCATTCACTGGGTTGCATTTTATGGTTCTATTAAATATGCCAATGTATCGGTGGCGCTTGTTTGTTTTTCTGCTGCCGGTTTTTTTACTGCACTGCTGGAGCCCATCTTGCTTCGTACCCGTATAAAGTGGCTTGAAGTTTTCCTGGGTATGATGGTGATTGCAGGTATCTATATTATTTTTCATTTTGATCCCAAATATAAAACCGGTATCATCCTCGGTGTTATATGCGCAATACTTATGGCCTTTGTCATGATATTTATCCGGCAATTTGTACAACGGATAAATTCTGAAACATTACTTACTTACCAACTGAGTGGCGGCTTTATCAGCCTGACATTATTTATGCCGTTATATATACATTTGTTTCCTACCGATTATATTTTGCCCACAATGAAAGATTGGATCTGGCTGCTGGTGCTTGCATGGTTTTGTTCAGTGCTGGCATTCCAGCTTTCTGCCAAAGCATTGAAACGGCTGAGTGCATTCACAGTAAATCTTTCATTTAACCTGGAGCCTGTCTATGGCATTTTGCTGGCCTTTGCCGTATTTGGAGAAAGTAAACAAATGGGTTGGCCATTTTTTGCCGGCCTTGCACTGATTGCGTCTTCATTAATTATTCATGTAATTATTTTACTCAGGAAGGAAAAACAAATTACGGCGCATGCAGCAGAGTGAGTATCATCAAAACATCATTGACTATTACAACAGCACGGAGAATGCGTATAAAGACAGTTGGGATCTTAACAACAGTCTTGCCATTCACTATGGTTATTGGGATGAGCAGGTGAAAAATTTTCCCCAATCACTTTTGCGTATGAATGAAGTGATGATGGAAGCCGCTGCAATAAAATCAACTGATCATGTACTTGATGCTGGTTGTGGTATTGGTGGCAGCAGTATTTTTTTAGCAGATAAAATTGGTTGCTCAGTAACTGGCATCAGTTTGAGTGAAAGACAAATTACTAAAGCCAAAGAAATGGCAAAGCAAAAAAAACCCGATAGCTATCCGGTGGAGAATAAAACAAATTTTGAGATCATGAATTATTGTGCCACAAGTTTTCCCGATAAAAGTTTTGATGTGGTGTGGGGCTGCGAAAGTATTTGCTATGCTGATGATAAAGAAAAATTTATTCAGGAAGCATTTCGTTTATTAAAACCCGGTGGCAGATTGGTAGTGGCAGATGGGTTTGTTTCTGATTTTAAAAATAATGATCATCCCATCATCCGGCATTGGCTCGATGGCTGGCAGGTAAATTATCTTGAATCTGCTGAAAGATTTCAAAACTTTATGGCTGAAACAGGATTTAAGAATATTTCTTTTCAAAATATTTCAAAGCAAACTGCTCATTCATCTCTGAGATTGTATAAGTTTTATTTTCTTGCAAAACTTTATTTGCTTTGGAAGACGAAAACTTTTTCCAACCGTGCAACAGAAATGCAAAAGAAAAATATTGCTGCCTGCAAATTTCAATATCATGGAATGAGGAGGGGATTGTGGCAGTATGGTTTGGTTGTTGGTACAAAAGTTTAATCTTCGGGTAGATTTAATAACTGCTTTTATCGGAGTCTTTTCATTCCGAGCGGAAATTAATGATTCATCAATTCAAAAGAATCTCAGTAAGGAATCTCAAAGAGATGAAACAGATTGAGATTCCTCAACTATCATTTCCTGTAATTGTATGAGTTTCAAATTCACCGTTTCGGAAAGACAAGACTCCGAAAGGATAAAGTTTTCTTTGTGTTCGTAGTGGCGTAGGAGATAAATGCTTCCGGTATTGTTTATATTTTACTGATTATCTTTATTTACAAACAATGAACTTATGAAAAGGTATTTTCTATTTGTAGTTGCAATTTTAACTATTCAATTTTCTTTTGCTCAAAAAAAACCACTCGACCACACAGTTTACGACGGCTGGCAAAACATTGGTGAAAGAATGATCAGCAACGATGGCCGTTGGGTAGTTTATACCGTTTGCCCGCAGGAAGGCGACACCACACTGGTGATTCAGCAAGCGGATAATAAATACAAAAAAGAAATTGCAAGAGGCTTTAGCGCTGTGATCACTGAAGACAGCAGGTTTGTTATTTTTAAAATAAGGCCTTTTCAAAAAGATTTGCGTGAGGCAAGAATAAAAAATAAGAAACCCGAAGAATTTCCTGAAGACTCTCTTGGTATTGTTGAGTTAGGAAAAGATTCGGTGATGAAATTTTCAAAAATAAGATCATACAAAACTCCGGCTAAAGGTTCTGGTTGGGTAAGTTACTGGATGGAGAAAAGTAAGGATGCAGCAACAGGAACTGAGGGCGGGGATCTTGTTTTGAAAAACCTTGTAGCAAATGAAGAAAAAACATTCAATCTTGTTACTGAATATTATTTTGATAAAAAAGGTACAAAGCTGCTGATGGAAACAGGCCGCAGTGCCAAAGATTCTTTAAGTAAAAACTTTGTTCTGCTTCATCATCTTGTTTCTGGTAAAACAGATACACTAAGCAGGGGAGGAAATGATTTTAAAAATTTTGTTTTTGATGAGGAAGGAAGCCAACTTGCTTTCCTTGCAGAAAGAGATGCAGAACCTAAGGCATTGCAAAAATTTTATAAACTCTGGTATTATAAAACAGGAATGGACAGCGCAACCGTTTTTGCAGATAAAAATTCTGTGGGCATGAGGTTGGGCATGACCGTGAGTGAAAATGGAACATTAAGTTTTAGCAAAACAGGAAAACGATTGTTCTTTGGCTCAACGCCTATACAACAACCAAAAGACACAATGCTGGTAGAAGCCGACCTTGTAAAAATGGACATCTGGCATTATAATGATGATTATTTGCAAACACAACAATTAGTTCAACTGAATACAGAACTCCGCCGCAGTTATCTCACAGTTTATGATTTAGAAAATAATTTCATCAAACAACTTGGCTCTGCAGAAATACCACAGGTATTACAAACCAATGAAGGCGATGGAGACATATTTGTTGGTGTAACAGATGCAGGCAAAAGAAAAGAAGGCCAGTGGCTCGGCACAACGAGAAAAGATATTTATGCCATTAATGTCAATGACGGAAGTAAAAAATTAGTGAAGCAAAACTTGCATGGACAGATTTATCCCTCATCCACCGGAAAATACATATTGTGGTATGACAGACCGGCAAAGAATTATTTTATTTGGGATGGCATTTCTTCAAAAAACATTACTGCAAAAATAAAAGTGCCGCTGTGGAATGAAGAGTATGATATGCCTGATGCGCCAACACCTTATGGGGTGATGGGCTGGCATGAAGGAGATAGTGCGGTTTATGTTTATGACAGGTATGATGTATGGGTAGTTGATCCAAATGGCAGAAATAAATCAGTTATGTTGACGAAAGGTTATGGCACAGGAAAAAAAGTTACATATAGGTATATAAGAGTTGACCCTGATGAAAGAT
>JANOJO010000275.1:0-4692 GCA_031418795.1 Bacteroidota bacterium
GGACTTGGAACAGACGAATATAACCGCAAACTTTCAGACAGACGTGCAATAGCCTGCGCTGATTACCTTAAAAAGAAAGGAATAGAATCATCACGTATCAGCTTTGTATCATTTGGTGAATGTTGCCCTGTGGAAATGGAATTAATTAATGGCAGGGATAATCCTGATGGAAGAAGTAAAAACAGGAGGGCTTTGATAAATATTTCTAAGGAAGAATAAAAAATGAGTTGGTTAAAATATAAGCCGTCCTGACTGAGTTGGGACGGCTTTTTTTTGACAAATAATAAAACGATAATACAAGCGGAGTATAAACTCCCTGAAAAAAAATCCATCTTCCCGCAATTGGGAAAATGGATTTTTATAATAACATATTATTCTTGTACCTGCTACCAGCCGGGATTTTGTGCAAGAGCAGGATTTGCTGTTCTGTCAGATTCCGGAATAGGATAATAATAATTTCTTTCTGCCCAGGTTCGTGTAATAGTAGTCAACCACGTCACCTCTCCGAATGTATCATTGGATAATCGCTGGGAATTAGGTACCCCGCTAATGGTTGCTGAAACATTAATATAAGTTATGCTGGCCGGTCTTGGAGCCGGAGGCAATACTTTATAAAAAACAACATCGGGAATTCCATCTTCATTCAGATCAATTTGGGCGTCAAGTGCCGGCACATATATTCCATTCCATATCATTGTCATCAAGTCACCTCTTTTCCACCTGGTCACATCATAAAAGCGAAATCCCTCAAGGGCCAGTTCAATTCCTCTTTCTCTGCGAACCTCTAAAAGAACAGGATCAGAAATAGCCGGGAAATATTTTGTTTGCAAATAAGGATCAACTGTAACAGGCTTTGTTGTTAATCCGCCAGTAATACCAGCCCTCTTACGCAATGCTCCGATCGTCTTAGTCCAATCTGCATCTGTCAGCAGTCCCAACTCTGCCTGTGCTTCTGCATAATTCAATAAAACTTCTCCATAACGGAAAATGGATACCGCATTAATATTAAGATCCCTGGTGTCGTAATACGTATCATCAAGACTCCATTTAATAGGCATGTAACCTGTAAATGTATAGGAGAACACTGGTGGAGCAGCCACTAATGTTGTTCCGCTTAATCTTTTGTAAGGCCCCATCCGGATGGTTTGTTCCAGCCTTTTATCCCTTGCCTTTACTTCATCCTTAAACTCCATCGTTTGATAACCGGGAGTGTTTGTAAAAGGGGTTCCGTCAATTTTTAAATATGTATTAATGAAGGTGCGGATAAAACTAAATCTCACACCTGTAGTCGCACTTGTCATATACCAGTTAGCAGCATGAAGAACTGCTAATCCCGCATCCTGAAGTGATGCAAGCATAATTTCATCACCCATAGGAGCCGGGTTGGTAAATATTCTCCGGTAAGAAAGAGATGTTCCGGCACCTTCATACAATTTGAAACCTGATTCATCCATTATTTTTTTTGCAGTTGTTGCTGCCAGCGTAAGCAATGCGGCAGAACTACCGGTAAGGTTGAGGTTGGTATGATATTTCCGAAACGTTCCTTCGAATAAACACACCCTTGCTTTAAAAGCATATGCCACCCATTTTGTAATCAAACTACGTGAAGCATCAGTGACCGTTTTGATATTCTGAGTCGCATAGTCAAGATCGGCTATTATCGAATCGATCACCTTTGTTCGTGAATCACGTCCTGCAAATAATTCAGGTGCATCTACAGCTAGTGGCTTACCAACCCATGGCACATCACCATATCTTTTTACTTTTTCAAAATAAAAAAAAGCTCTGAAGAATCTTGCCACACCATTGAAATGCCGCCTTACATCTTCTGCAACACGGGTATCTGTATTCTTCTCAAGAAAATAATTGACATTCCGTAATTGTCCCCAATCCCAATCCCAATCGGGACCAAGTGCAACCAGATTGTATGCCGATGCAGATGTGTTGTCAGAAATAGTAGGGCCATACGCATTTCCTCTTAAGAATGGGGGAGCATCTCTTCTTGCTCCATAATCAGACATATTATCGGCAGTATGAACATTATTAGCACTTGGCAGTATCTGGTAAAAAGAGTTTGCATATAATTCCAACCCTTTTTCACTGCCGAATACTGCATCACCAGAAGCTGTTGCTTCAGGCAATTGTTCCAGCTTGTTACAACCAATAACAAGCGAGGCTATTAAAAAAAGCCACAAAGATTGTTGTTTCATAATTATAAGTTGTTTCATACTATTAAAATGTTATTGATAAACCAAAAGTGATTCCTTTCACCATTGAGTAGTTGTAACCATCACCAGCATTAGTGGTAGTAAACACCTGGTCTGATACCACAGCGTTTTCAACATCTATATCTCTTGTGCGTTTATAAAGTGGTGACCATGTCCAGATGTTTTCTGCCGACATATAAATGCGGGCATTAGTTGCATGAATTCTTGAGATAATATTTTTGGGTAAATTATATCCAAGCTGAATATTCTTAAGTCGTATGTATGCTACATTTTGAAGATATCTGGTTTGGGCAAATGTAAGGATACCACCAGGGCGGTTTGCCAGACGTGATACATATCTTGGTAAATATGCATCAGGTGTAGCAGGAGTCCAGTGATTATCTAAATGCCATCTTGGTAATTTATTATAAGGCCTGTTGTATTGTCCCCAGAAAACACCTGCTTCAGTACTGGGGAACCAATCCTGTTTTCCAACTCCCTGGAAAAATGCAGAAAAGAAAAAACCGTTCCATTCAGAACCAAGATTAATTCCATACAAATAACGTGGTGCACTGTTGCCAATGATGTACCTGTCACCTGGGTTATCAACAGTACTGGTACCCGGATTAACAACGTTATCCTTATTTCTATCTTTTAATTTAATATCACCGGTAAAAGCTTGTCCTGATGAAGTAGATAAAATTCCCGTTTGGCTTGCATGACTGGTAACATCGGCTGCCGATGTAAAGAAACCTTCTGTTTCATAACCCCAGATCTCACCGATCTTCATACCAACATAATAATCGTTTAATCTTTTTTGCGGGTTATTATATTTGGTTATAACTGCTTTATTATCGGCAAGAGTTAACCGCACATCGTAGTTGAATGGTTTGTTCCTCACCATAAATTTATCGTTCCATGATAATGTCATTTCCCATCCTTTTGTTTCTAAGTCTGCATAGTTTCCTCTTGGTGCTGTTGCACCAAATACAGCGGGGGGAGTTATAGCAAGAGTAAACATATCAGTAGTTTCCCGGGTGTATGCATCACCAACAAATCTCAACCGGTTGGAAAGCATATTAAAATCTAATCCAATATTTTTAGTCGTAGATGTTTCCCATGTAAGACCTGAAGGAAGTACCGATGGCCGGCTCGTAATAGATGGCCTGATACCATTTAATATAAGTCCTGATTGTGCGATGTTGAATTGCTCCTGGTAAACATAGGAACCAATATTACCATTACCCAGTGAACCCCAGGAAGCCCGGATCTTTAAATCAGAAATTATTTTTGGTTCTACATTCCAAAATGCTTCTTTTGAAATCCGCCATCCTGCAGATACGGAAGGAAAGAAACCATACCGCTGGTCTTCAGGAAATTTTGAAGATCCATCATACCTTCCATTTACTTCAATTAAATACCTGTCTTTATAAGAATAATTCAATCTTCCAAAACCTCCGAGTATGGCCCATTCTTCCCAGCCACCTGCCGTTAATATGGAAGTTCCCAAAGCGAGATTAATATCATTTGCATTTTCATAGATCAGACCATTACGCTGAGCCGAAATTCCTTTAAATGTTGATTGTTCATAATTATAACCAAGCAATGCTTTGAAATAATGAACGTCATTAATTTCGTCTTCATATTCAGCATATATGTTTGTAGCCATATATTCGGTTCTCTGTTTTATCTGACGTATATCATTGGTGGTAGTTCCCAGGAAGGCTATCACGCCGGGTTTGGAACTGTAGGGCAAAGGAACCTGCTTGCGTTTTTCCCCGATTTCAGTGTTTTGAAAAGTGAAATCACTTTTAAGCCGGAGTTTATCATTTAAGAACTGGGCGGTTAATCCAACCCTGTTTCTGAAAATTGATCGCTCCATATCTATTGCATTCTTGCCATACCAAAAATCACCTACTGAATATGCAGAGGATGCTGTTAGCGTACCACCAGGGTTGAGCAATGGCGCTAAAGGATGTCCTTCATCTGCAATATTCCTGAATATACCACCGCCTTCACCTACATTGATTGGCTGGTGATAGTTCATTTTTGAGTAGTCGGCATTATTTTCAAATTTCAACCAGGGATATACCTGGATAGATCCTTTGGCACGAAAATTCAGCATCTTGTAATCATCAGAATTGTACCGGAATGATCCCTCCTGGTCAAAAATTCTTCCGGTTAACATAAAGGTTGTTTTATCACTTGCGCCGGATATAGTGAGATTATGTTCCTTTGAGGTGTTTGAATTTTTATATAATTGTTTATACCAGTCCGTGCTTGCATAATAAACATATTCACCTGTAGTTGGATCCACTTCCACTTCAGACTGACCCGTGAGGTGTGATCTTCTTTCCAGTTCGGCAAGATAAGCCTGTGAAAATTTCAATGTTTTATTTACCGCTTGGGGAAATTGACCGTCCCAGGCAACTGATGATTCTGCAAACATTTTTGCAAATATGTATGCATCGTTTTCAAAATCGGG
>JANOJO010000276.1:0-2125 GCA_031418795.1 Bacteroidota bacterium
CAACAAATCTTGAACAACCTCCCCTCCGATTCATCACCTATAATTTTGCGATATTCTCATAAAGACGAAGAAAGTATTTCGTTTGCTAAAGAACTATACGATAAATTATCTGGACACAATCCCGAATTTTTCCCCTTTTATTTTGAACTGGATGGTATTGTAACTTGTTTATGTAAATTTGAAATAGAGTTAAAAAATCGTGCTTGGCCTGATGCGGTTGTAATTAATATTCCAGTATTGGCAACATCTGTAAAATTGGGGGCGAATATCAAAAATTAGCTTCGCCCATTTAATATGTAGTTGCCAAAGTTTTGCAATGATTATTGCCGTAATAACTACAACAACCAGCAAAAGGCCAAAGGAAGCCACAGCGGCTATGTAAGAAATATCAACAATACGTTGTTGAAAAACAGAAAAATTTTAGAAAGTATTTTACCGGAAGGAGAAGAAACGGCTAAGGCAAATAAAGATAAACTGCAGCGACTGGGATTTCATTTTAAATACCTGACACACACTTACACCACCAAAACCGGTAAAACTTATTACTATAATTATGATTACGGCTACCTTCCGCTGGAGAATGATTGGTTTTTGATTGTTAAAAAGAAAGAAGAGTAAGTCTTTATATTTAAAAAGGTAAATTTTTTATTATGAAACGTCAGATGTTTATTTATACAACAATCATACTGCAATCAGCTAATTTATTGCTGGCACAAACAAAAGATATCACGGAAAAAATAAATAATAAAACTTTTAACCCTTCTACATTATTATGGTATGACAGGCCTGCACAAAAATGGGAAGATGCATTGCCTGTTGGTAATGGTCGTCTTGGCGCCATGGTATTTGGAAAAAATAAAGAAGAACGCATTCAACTGAATGAAGAAACCTACTGGTCAGGTGGTCCGTATTCAACCGTAGTGAAAAACGGATATAAAGTTTTACCTGAAATTCAAAAAATGGTATTTGAAGAAAAATATTGGGAAGCACATAATTTATTCGGCAGAAATTTAATGGGCTACCCTGTTGAACAAATGAAATACCAATGCCTTGCCAATCTTCATTTATTTTTTAAAAACCAAGATAGTATTACTGATTATAAAAGATGGCTTGACCTGGAGAACGGAATTTCAGGAGTCAGCTATGTTTCTAATGGTATCACTTATCAACGTCAGGTATTTTCATCGGCACCAGATCAGGTTATCGTTGTACGCATAACTTCCGATAAACCCAACAGTGTTTCTTTTACTGCTAATCTTCGCGGCGAAAGAAATCAGACACATTCCAATTATGCTACTGATTATTTCAGAATGGATCCCTATGGTAATGATGGATTGATACTTGCCGGAAAATCGGCCGACTATATGGGTGTGGAAGGAAAAATGAAATACGAGGCAAGATTAAAAGCAATACCGGAAGGCGGTACGATGAAAACAAATGGAGTTGATCTTATTATTGAAAATGCTAATTCGGTTACACTTTATTTTGCAGCAGCCACCAATTTTGTAAACTATAAAAATGTCAGCGCCGATCAGCATCAACGGGTGGATGATTATTTAAAAGGAATTGCATATAAACCTTACAATACAATATTAGAATCGGCAGTAGCGGATCATAAAAAATATTTTGATCGTGTTTCTTTGAAATTACCCGATACCGAAAATTCTTTTTTACCCACAACAGAAAGAGTAAAAAAAATTCAAACCGAACCCGACCCTTCCATGGCAGCATTGAGTTACCAATTCGGAAGATACCTGATGATCGCTTCTTCAAGACCAGGAACACAACCCGCCAACTTGCAAGGAATCTGGAATGATAATATGAATCCTTCCTGGGATTCAAAATATACAACCAACATAAATACAGAAATGAATTACTGGCCGGTGGAAAGTGGGAACCTTTCTGAATGTGCAGAACCATTGGTTAAAATGATAAAAGAATTAACAGACCAGGGTTCGCAAGTTGCAAAGGAGCATTATGGTGCAAGAGGATGGGTCTTTCATCAGAATACAGATATATGGAGAGTGGCTGCACCAATGGATGGACCAACATGGGGAACATTCACTGTCGGAGGCGCATGGCTATGCACACATTTGTGGGAGCATTATCAATACACGATGGATAA
>JANOJO010000277.1:0-4923 GCA_031418795.1 Bacteroidota bacterium
CTTTACTCTGCTTAGGCTTAATCCAAAAAAAGGAATAAGCACGAACTCTCCTCCTTAGTCGGTGCTCCACTGACCTTGGTGTTACACCTTCACCACCACGCTATGCACGGCAGCCGCCATTTCTTTTATAAGATTGGGATCTTTTTCAATGGCAAATTGCTTTGCACTATTTAGCCTTATTGCTTATTTGCAATGTAAGTCTGAATTAATTCTGCTGTCGTTCTTTTTTCATCCTTGTTAGCCTTGGTCGCTAAAATCTCTCTTTTAATTACCCCATTGTTGTCAATAGTGGCCGCATATAAAGCCGCTATCGAAGGGCCGTTTAAAGTTTTGTGCTTGTCCTTGAGGTCTATATTAATATTCTCCTGGTTATCACAATAAAAAACCGTGATACTATTTAATGAAGGTGCTGCAACAAACTGGTTTATTCTTGGTCTTTGATTACTCCATACCATAAATCTAGGAATCAAAGAAAACTGATTTTCAGTTCTGGAAAAATTGGTTATGATCAATCCTCCAAAACCCATATAAGAATTACTGGCCTCGTCACCATAAGTAGTTTCTGTCACAAGTTTCATCTTTCCATCATGTTGCTCCACAAGTTCGGAATGAATAAATTTACCTACAAGACCGCTTTTTTTATCCTTCTGTTTAGCCAGCCCGTGTTTAGCCAGCCCGTCTAAAATGTCATCTGCTATCTCCAATTGCTGCATACTGCTTAAAGTATAATCTTTCTCTAGTTTAGCAAGAAATACCGCATTTTCCAATTTTGAATCTTTACTCCTTGGTCGGTGTCCTCCGACCGGACCTATTGCTAAATAACTGTACCGGGAGTTGTGTATATTTATGTGTTGTGTCTTTAAAAACTTCCATACTGGTTCTCAAAACTGTTGCTATCATTTTAGTGCTCTTTCAGATATATGGATCACTTGAAACCATTAATAATAATAAGCCAGGTTATCCTTCCCGAAATGATTGGTTTGTATTTTGCATAGACTATTTTTTGCCTTTAATTATCTCAATTATCCTATTCTGCATAGCATATCAGTTCAGTAAAAAAATACAAAGAGATTAAAAAAGGCAGCCCTCTCAAAGCTGCCCATTCCTAATTCTTAATTCCTAATTCCTAATTAATAACTCTCCTTCTGCCATCCCCAATCCCTGTACACACCGGCATAGCTATCGGGGTAGTTGGCTTTTATTACCATTAGTAAACTGCTTAATACCTGCTTAATGGCTTTTTTCTGTTGATTTTTTGTAGCCACTTTGTCGCTAACATCGCCGGTGGTGTTGCCGGCAGTATTCATGGCAGCCGAATAATTGGTTTGCATACCCGTCCAAAAAGCAGTGCCGTATTCTTCGGCGCCAAAGCCATCGGCAGCAATGGCATCAATCATTAATGCAAGCGCAGCACGGCGGTTGTTGCGATCTTTGCTTATACGCTGGTGGCCGTTCTCTTTAACAATGCCAAACCTTGGAAACTGTGCCGGGGCATTTTCTGTTTTATACTTTTTTTCAATATACACTTTCACTTCTTTTACAGCAGCATCAATCTGCTTATCAAGTTGTTTAAGTGCCTGCGACTGGCCTGCCCGCAGGCTGCCGGTACTTTTACGGCTGCTTAATACCGTTTCATAATCATTAACCTGTGTTTGAAAATCGCCTGCCTTTTTCCAGGTAAGTGTAATGGCAGGATTACTCATCCAGCTGGTTGATACATTTTTGGCTACATCCATAAAATCGGTATCGGCTGCCGGAATTATGGCTGTTGTGTTTGATGTGCCGGCTCCGTTGCCGCCGGTGGCAGTTGCTGCATCGGGATGCAGGTGTTTTTTGGGTAACATAATGTTTAATTTTTGGTTATTAAATAAAAGACATGTTGAAAAAAGTTTTTTGCAGTACTTGAATTGCAATTTTATAGCAGGTACAAATCCAGAAAGCACCAGAATCTCAATTCCGTTGCAGGGACAAATCCAAATGGCACTAAAATTTCAATTTAATTGCAGGTACAAATTCAAACGGCACTAAAATCTCAATTTCAGCGCAGGTACAACCCCAAACAGCACAAAAATTGCAATACATGGCCCGGTACATTTTTTTTAGTTCTAAAAATTCATTGAATTAGCTAAAAGAATCACTGTGGGCAGAGGCAACGGATTTTGGGCAGGATGTTGGGATTTTTTTAAAAGAACCAGGGAAGAATCCCCGGTTCGTTTGGTAATTTATTTTTTCACACTAAATTACATCCATCAAAAGGAATTTTACAATGACATTGATGCAGACTATTTTGTTATTGAAAATCATCTTAACTTTCTAATTGGTGACGGCGCATTACAAGAAGATAAACTTGAGGGTCTTATATCTCTTTCAAGAAAAGGATGGTTCATGATGACAAATTCTGGTACAGATGGATATGAAGCGAAAAAGAAGAAAGAAAGCAAAAAGAAAGCATGGACTATTATTTTAGGAATTGTTAGTATTGCAACTTTTATTTTAGTAACAATTCGATTTACTAAAGATTTTGTTATTCCTCCAAAATCTAAATCGCCAATTGAAACGATTAAATCAGATCCCGTTAGGCAATTTGCAGAGTTTGTTTTACAGGGAGGAGTGCCTAGGGGAATAGAAGAAGGTCTTCTAGAAACACAGATTTTTGACAGTATAAATTCTCCAATTGATTCAACCCGAGATTATTATTTTAAAGTATCCTTATGTCTAATAGAACAAGGTACTGCTTCTTTAAATCCAGGTATGGCAAAAAATGTGCACACGCTTATTAATAAAAATCCTGAATATATTTTTTCGTTCTTAAAAAATTATGATGAAAACTTAGTCGTGGATGTAGGTGTGTGCCTTGGGAACTACTATCAATTTTACAAAATGAACCAATTAGCTGAACAAACCCATAAAACATTACAATCCTATACTACTAATAATGACGTAAAAGAAATTGTTTCTGGGATCATAAAGGGAATAGGATATGGCATGCAAAAATAAAAGCGCAATCCGGATTTACACCTTCACCGCCACGCTATGCACCGCAGCGGCCATTTCTTTTATAAGATTGGGATCTTTTTCAATGGCATTGCCAACAACAATTACATCTTTTCTCCTTGGTCGGTGTCCTCACCGACCGGAACGTAATCTTAAAATACGTCCATATAATGCGTTAATATCCCAAATTCATTCTTGTTGTTTTCATAAAACGATGCGGATGAAAAGCGGTATTCTTCCGGCAACTTACAAAGTTGCCAATGCTCCTGCAAAGGATTAAAATGCATATAGTCTAATTTTTGCGAAGCCATTTCCCGGCTGAATACCAAAACTGCCAATGGGTCTCTTTGCCAAAAATTATATTTTCTGTCACTTGCCGAAACACAAAACCTTTTCAACCCTTCAGAATCTTCAGACCGTAATTTTTTTTGGAACCGATGAGCAGTAAATTTTTCAAAACTGTTTTTGGGAAATTCCTTTCCATTCATTTTTAACTGTTCCCAAAGTAAATGTATATGATTTGGCATGATAACATATCCGTAAATGCGAACCAGTTCTTTTTCACATAACCACATAAGGCTTTCAATAATTATTGCTTTATATTCATCGGCCTGCAAAAGATGATGCCATTCTTTTATAGTTATAGTCCAAAAATAAATCTCATTTAATTCTGTATAAGAATTTCGATGCCCCTGGTATGGAATTGCTGCTGCCATGTATTAAAGTTAGGTCACTAATTGAAATTACATTCCGGTCGGTGTCCCACCGACCAGGGACTTTGGACATCAATATGGAAATAAAATTTTTGTTCAGGTCGGTGGAGACACCGACCTAGGAGAAAAATTGCATTCCGGTCGGTGGGACACCGACCAGGGACTTTACACCTTAACCGCCACGCTATGCACCGCAGCCGCCATTTCTTTTATAAGATTGGGATCTTTTTCAATGGCATTGCCAACTACAATTACATCGGCACCGGCCTTACAGTTGAGGTAGGCTTTTTCGGGTTCGGTAATTCCGCCGCCGATAATTAAGGGTACTTCTATTACGTTGGCCACCTGCCTTATCATGTCTTCGCTGATGGCGAGTTTAGCTCCGCTGCCGGCATCCATATAAATCAGTTTCATGCCCAGCATTTCGCCGGCCATGGCCGTACACATGGCAATCTCGTTTTTATCGGCCGGTAAGGGAGATGCATTGCTGATATAAGAAACCGTAGTGGGCGCTCCGCCATCTACCACCATATATCCGGTAGATAAGATTTCGAGCCCGCTTTGTTTTACCAGCGGTGCCGATATTACGTGCTGACCAATCAGCATATCGGCATTACGGCCACTGATTAGTGAGAGGTATAAAAGTGCATCGGCATATTTGCTAACCTGGTTGGGGCTGCCGGGAAAAAGTATAACCGGAATATGGCAACTGCGTTTGATGAGCTGTACACATTCATCCAGGTAGTTGGAGATAACAAGGCTGCCGCCAACCAAAAAATAATCAACCTTTGCTGCCACAGCCAATTCAATCAATTGTGTAAGATTTCTGTCGTTTACCTTGTCGGGATCGATCAGTACGGCAAATGATTTTTTATGTTGTTGCTTTCGCTCCGCCAGTGAATGGTAAATACCTTGAATCATTTCTTCCCGGTTGGTTTCGTACAAAAATCTGTAAAAATCAGGTCATTCCGAAATCTAAGACTCAAATAAAACGGTTATGGCTGCAAAATCGTACTTTTTCTGCTTAATTTTGATAAGATGATGAATATAAGCGACGAGATTAAGTTTAAAACTGCCCGAAGCGGGGGCAAAGGTGGCCAAAACGTTAATAAAGTAGAGACGATGGTGGTGGGCTATTGGCATATTGAATCGTCGGCATTGGTGGGCGATGAGCAAAAAAAACTACTGCAGGAAAAGCTTTTTAAAAAAATTAATG
>JANOJO010000278.1:0-4760 GCA_031418795.1 Bacteroidota bacterium
GTTGATATGTAGATATTATTTTTTATAAGGCGAAATCCTGTTCTTTACAATAAATGATTTCTCTAAAGCTGAATTTCCGTTTGACAAAATCATTTTATAATTCCCTGCCCTCAGATATTTTTCATACTGTGTAAAATAAGGCAAATCGCTGGTTTGCCTGCTTACAATTAAATCCCATCTAAATTGATTCAACCCTTTTTGGCCTTTCAAATTTAAAGACCATATTTCCTTATTCGTACTGTCTTTAACTGAAAGTTTAACCTGTTTCGGTTCACTCAGCCACCAGGTAATCGTGGTTTTTTCTATAGTCCGGTAATCGGGCACTTTAGATGCAGATTGAAACCAGGGCAATTGACTTTCTGCTATGTCAAACAAATAATCTTTATCAATTGAAAATATTTTGTTGACCAATGAATGAACGGGACGGAGATTTATTTTATAAATACCTCTGCCATGAGTAGCTGCAATTAAATCCATAGTTGATTCATGAATTTCAAGATCAGCAATAGCGGCACCCGGCATATTATTTCCAAGATAAGACCAGCTTTTACCTCTGTCAATGGATATATAAACTCCACGAAAACCACCGGCGTATAAAATGTTTTCATTGGTTGGATCTTCTAAAATTACATTCACGGGTTCATCGGGCAAACCCAATGTAATTGTTGACCAGGTTTTTCCATGATCTTCAGAAACGTAGAGATAGCTTTTAAGATCATCATAATTTATTCCCGTCATGGCAATATAAACTCTTTCTTTTGCAAACCGTGAAGGGCAAATACTGCGGATATAATTATTGGCAAGACCTATATCATTTTCTTCCCAACTTTCGCCACCGTTTTTTGAAACCCAGAAGGCACCCTTATCTGTACCTGCATAGAGTAATCCTTTTTGGAGATAAGATTCTACTAGTGCCCCCATTGAAAATGAGAGCTTTTCTTTATTGGCAGCAACAGTCAGATTGGGACTAATCACCTTCCATGTATTGCCTCGATCAATGCTTTTGAAAATATAATTGCCGCCATGATAGAGTGTTTCTTTCTGATGTGGAGAGATGAAATAAGGCGTTATATAATTAAATAATAAAGTGTCTTTAATTTCTTTAGGTAGTTTGGGCCGGATGCCAAAAGCAGTATCTGCATCCCTGTCAAACCTGACGGCAGCTCCGTGTTGCGCACTATAATAAACAATGTTATCGTCTTCAGGATCTACCTGAGTTACGCAACCATCACCACCATCCCATGGGTCAATCCAGATGTATTTCCACAAATCAGGAAACTTGAGATTGATTTCTTTTGGAGGCCCATATACAGTAGCATTGTCTTGTGTACCTCCATAAATCATATAATTTTTTTGATCGATGGTGATATCATAAAACTCTCCAACAGGGATATTGTTGTAATGTAACCATGACGAGCCCTTGTCATAACTAACATAAAAACCACCATCATTACCAGCAGCAAGATGATTTGGATTATTCGGATCAATCCATAATTCACATTGATCCAGATGAAATCCTTTTGCCATACTTGGGTTTGACCGGGTAACATTTCCACCGAGTATAGAAAATGTTTTTCCACCATCAGTGCTATGTGCAAGACGAATTCCTAAGCAATATATTTCATCATCATCTTTTGGATTTACATAGACATCAGTAAAATACCAGCCAATAACTGAAAAAATTTTGAAAGAAGTATCATGTGTTTTATTCCAGGTTAAACCGCCGTCTGTTGTTTTATAAAGTTCTGCTGACTGGCCGGGAGTATTATTCAGGTTGTCAATCAGGGCATAGGCTTTTAAAGGATTAGTATAAGATACTGTGAGTCCTATTCGCCCCACCAAGGGACCTGATGGCAGACCTTTGTTACAAACAGACCAATTTTTTCCTCCATCATTACTTCTATATACGCCGCTGTTTTTTCCATTTATACCAGGATAAACCTCCCAAAGTGAAGCATACATTATTTCCGGATTGGAAGGTGCAATGACAATATCATTTGCACCCGTGGCATCATCTTTATACAATACCTGTTGCCATGTTTTACCTCCATTAGTGGTTTGATAAAGGCCACGATTATTATTTTTTGACCATAAATGACCTAATACAGCAACCATTACTATGTCAGGGTTTGTTGGATGTATTGCAATTTCAGCAATAGACCATGAATCTTCAAGACCGATATGCTGCCATGTTTTACCTGCGTCGTTAGAACGATACATTCCCGTACCAGGAAAAGTAAAGTTTCTTGGTTTTTTTAAATTTTCACCCGTTCCCAGGTAAATAATATTTGGATCGGACGGCGCCAGTTCCATATCTCCAATACCCAGAGAAGCCTGTTCCTGAAAAAGACAATTCCAACTGATTCCATTATTTACAGTCTTCCATAATCCACCAGATCCAAATCCAACATACATAGTACCAGGGTGTGTGGCATCTACCTGTACAACATCTGCCCTTGCAGAATTTACAACAGGCCCCAATGAAACCCAATCGAGTTTATACTTTGTATCTTTTTTCATTTCCTTGTAGGTTTGAAAAGAAGCTTCTAAAGGAGAGGAAATTTGTTGAGCATAAATACCTGGTGTATAAAAAAAGACTATAAAGCAGAAGAATGAAAAGACTTTATTCATTTTTTTCTTTGTGTTGAAAGCTGAAAATAAAAACAATTCCACTTTTGAAATAATTTGACTTTATTTATAAATATATAATATTAATATAAGCAAGATTCAATTTCAATCGATAACATTTGAAATTCATTTTCCCAAATTCTTACACCTAAACCAAGAATAACATGATTACTTTCATTTGGATTTCCCTGGCTGTATTAACTGTCTGGTATAGTATTGTTTTAACCAAAGATTTTTTGAAACATAAAAATAATCTTGAAAATGTAAGTTGGTTGAAAGCTGGACTAATTGGTTTTGTTGTCAATTTTTTTGATGTATTGGGCATTGGGGCTTTTGCTCCTCAAACCGCGTTATTAAAATTTACAAAACAAACTGAAGACCGTGTTCTTCCGGGCACACTCAATGTTGCCAATACGCTTCCCGTATTAATTCAGGCAATCATTTTTATCACGGTTATAAAAGTTGAGCCCGTTACTTTAGTATTGATGCTTCTTTCTGCAGCAGCCGGTGCCATATTAGGTGCAGGCATTGTTTCAAAATTATCTGAAAAGAAGATCCGTTTGACAATGGGGATCGCTTTATTAATTACAGCGGGTTTTATGTTTGCAGGTAAAATGAATTGGATTCAGGGAGGGGGAACAGATATTGGTTTGTATAATATAAAATTAGTAATAGCTGTTATTGTAAATTTTATTTTAGGCGCCCTGATGACTGCGGGAATTGGACTTTATGCTCCTTGCATGGCGTTGGTTTTCGCCTTGGGTTTATCACCACAAGTTGCATTTCCAATTATGATGGGTTCTTGTGCTTTTTTAATGCCGCCGGCATCTGTTAAGTTTATAAAAGAAGGAGCCTATAACCGGAAAGCTGCTGTTGCTATGGCAATACCGGGCATGATTGCCGTTTTAATAGCTGCATTAATTGTAAAATCATTGCCATTAGATACACTTCGCTGGCTGGTAATAATTGTAATTGTATATACTTCGATAGTGATGTTGCGGGCTGCTTATAAAAGTAAAAAGAAGCTGTGATTATTTGAGCTGGTAGCTCTCGCCTTTTACAGTTTTAAATTCAATTATTCCATCAGGAAGTTTTTTAAAAGAAACAACCTTACCATTATTGGTAATTTTTACATTGGGATTTGTTTCGATCCTGCAAGCTTCTCCTGCTTTGGATAAAATTTTTAAAGATGTTACTTTTTTATTTTGCCATTGAAAATCTAACTCAAAAGCACCTCTTGTACAAACTCCTTTAAATACACCGTTGCTCCATTCATCGGGTAATGCGGGTAGAAGTTTTATAAATCCGTCATGAGATTGCATCAGCATTTCAGTAACAGCTGCAGTTACACCAAAGTTGCCATCAACCTGTAATGCCCTTCCACATAATGCAAATAATGAAGTGCAACTCTGTTCTTTTAAGTATCCTTTATAAATTTTATTGGACCGGTTGCCATCTCCCAATCTTGCCCACAAAGCCATTTTCCATGCTCTTGAAAAACCGGTGGAGGCGTCTCCTCTTTCTTCCAGCACTTTTTTATACGCTTCTATGAATGCCGGAGTTCTTTTTTCATACAACACTTTGCCCGGGTATAAGCCATACATATGTGAAAAATGGCGGTGATTTTTTTCCAGCGATTTCCAGTCATCTGCCCATTCCTGTAATGAACCATCTTTGCCTATTTGCGGAGGTACTAATTTTTCTCTTGCAGCTTTTACCTGCTGAACAAATGAATCTTCTTTTCCTAAAACTTTTGATGCTTCAATAAAATAACCAAACAGATCGTATAGTATCTGCATATCAATAGAAGATCCTGCACAAATGGTAGTTCCTTCTCTGAATCCTGCAGTCACTTCATCAAAGTAGGGTTTGTTGCCGCCGCCATCCGGAAAATTTTCAGGTGATGTAGAAGGATTTGTTACTAACCATTTTCCATTGGGATGTGGCACCAGGAAATCAATAAAGAATTGAACAGAACCTTCAATTAAAGGATAAGTTTCTTTTAAAAAATCTTTATCCATCGTGTATTGATAATGCTCCCACAAATGTGTGCATAGCCATGCGCCTCCGACAGTGAATGTTCCCCATGTTGGTCCATCCATTGGTGCAGCCACTCTCCATATATCTGTATT
>JANOJO010000279.1:0-2748 GCA_031418795.1 Bacteroidota bacterium
AAGTACCAGAATTGAAAAATAAGCCGCACTCATACCAACTCTTCCAAATCTTTTTGCGGTATTAATAATTGCCCATGAAATAAAAATTGTAAAAGCAACTGATGGCAAATAAAGATAGCGGTCGCTTACAGGATGTACAAATGAAAGTATCTGTGGTGGAATAAGTGTAAATAGAATCCAGTAAATAAGTACAATTGTTAATGGAAACCGGCGAAGAAGTAATAATGGCAAAACAAATACAGCAAGCAGAGCAACTGCGGCTGCTATTTGTGTAATCATTTCTCCCGGCTGTGGTGGAATACGGTAAATAACATAATCTCCAAAACCAGTAAGCAGCCACAGACTGTCAAGAAATGCTTTTGCCAAAATCACAAAATTAAACTGGCTGCCTGATGGGGGTTGTGCCGATGAAACCGCCATTGCAATGAATGCACCGGTTAAGAGAAATGGAATTTTATCTATCAGTGATTTTAAAAGTGTACGTTTTTCCCAAAAAAGATCAAGAGCAACAAACACAGCCGGGAATGTAGCTACAGATAATTTTCCCAAAGCTGCAAACAAAAAAAGAATGATGGATAAAATGTACCATCGTAAGGCTGCCCTCCCTCCTTTTCTATAACGCATATATGCCAGCAATGATGGCAATACAAATGCTGCTGCAACAAGATCCTTCCGGCTGGATATCCAGGCAATAGCCTCTACATGCGCCGGATGAACGATAAAAAGAATAGCTGCTGCAATTGAAATATAACGGTGGCGTGTAAAAGCAAGTGCAACCAGAAATACAAAACCGGAAACAAGACCAGCCCATATATTACTTGACAAATGAAAACCATATGCATCGGGCCCGCCAATGGCATAGTCCAGCGAATAAGACAACAGGTGAAGCGGGGAATAATTGGCAAAAAACGGATTACTAAATATGTAGCTTATATTTTCAGCGCTAAAACTTTTTATCCAGGGATTATCTGTCACATATTGCTTATCATCTATTCTGAAAAAGCCGAGATGAAGATCACCGGCATAAAGTATCACCGTTAAAATGATTAACAGGAAAAAAATTAATGTATTGATTTGCCATGACCCGGAAAATAAAGCAGTAGACGAATTTGCATTGCGCTTTTCTTTTTTCACAGAAACAGGTGTTTTGTTATCTGGCTTTTCAGATAATGGTGCCCCGCTTTGTGGTTTGAGTGTTCTGAATTTTTTTTTCCTTTTTGAAGATGACACTGTTTACATTTTTAAAATAAGTAATTGTAAAAAATAAATTTCACTGCTTCTATTCAATTATCAAATTTCCTGGTTGTCCAGTCAAGAAATTTCAATGTGGGCTAAAGCCCAAATCGCTATTGTATTTCACTAACCCCGGCTTTAAAGCCGGGGTTATAAACAAGAAACCCAAACCCTACGGGTTTTAACCCAAATTATCCGTTCAACAATGTAAAAAATTATAAACCAGAAATATAATTTGATTTGAAAAAAATATGTTCTCAAATTCTGCTTTCAATTAGCTGGCATTGATGCAACAATTGTTTCCAGTTGTTTCCTGTTAACTGTAATTGATGGCATCAGGACTCTGCCGAACCGGATTTGTTCTTCCTCCGCCAGCCGAAAACATCTTAAAGCCTCACGAAAATCTTTCTCTTTCCATGCTATCACACCAAGATTGAAATAACAGTAAACATTTAGTTCATTGCTGACAGCAGAAAATGATTCACGGGATACCTCATCAACACATGCAATAAAATCCTTTTTTGCTTCCGCAAGTTTATCCTGGTTCAGAAGTAACAAGCCCCGGTTGTAATATAGCCCTCCCATTATCCTGTTTCCTTTATTTGCAATTGCTTTTCCAAAAGCATCTCCGGATAATGAATTCAGATAGTTTTGAAATTTTTTGTCAACCGGCCCGCCTTGTATTCCACTCTCCCATTCTTTATATAGCTGTGGAAGCTGAGTACTATCTTTCCATATTTCTTTTGCAAGAAGTTTTACTTCCTTACGCGAAGATTCATTTGCCAAAGATGGATTAGTAAGCTTTCTTGCATGCTCCATGTAATGAGAAGCTAAATTTTGCATAATTACAGGATCGTCTGATTTTTTTGATGCGGCAAACCAGATTGAACGAGGATCTTTCCATTCACTCAAATAATCAAGTGTGGCTTTTACCCAAAAAAATGCAATGGCTAAAAGCAATATTATTCCTGTTATCCACCCTTTTTGTTTAAATAATTTTTCCATAAGAGCAATTAATCCCCATGCTAAAAGAATTACTCCGGCTATGGAAGGAAAAAACATATAACGATCAGCTACCGGGTGTGTAAATGAAAGAATTTGTGATGGAATGAATGCAAAAAGAATCCAGTAAATCAACACAACGATAACAGGAAACATGCGTCTCAACAATAAAGGAGCTATAAAAACTGCCAATAGAAAAATTGCAGCAGCAATTTCAAACCCCGTAGCAGCAGTTTCAGGCGGCATTCTGTATTGAACATAAGTTCCAAAGCCTGAGAGTAACCAGATATTTTGTACCAATGCAAATGATAAAATATAAGGATCAGGCCGGTGGCCCATATCCGGCTGTACTGAAGCAGCGGCAATGGCAATAGCAGCACCGGCTATTAAAAAAGGAATCTTGTCAATGAAAGAACGCATCAGTGGTCTTTTTTCCACAAAAAGATCCAGTGCAAGAAACACAGCAGGAAAAGTTGCAACAGAAATACTTGGGGCATTTCATGCGGATATACT
>JANOJO010000280.1:0-1744 GCA_031418795.1 Bacteroidota bacterium
CAAACAAACCAATACGGACCACGCCAAGTTCTTTTTCAAAATAGGACTTATTGCGGCGGAGCGTTTCCATGATGATGTCTCTGTTTATCATATACTCAAAAATAATGTTTTTATCCCGGTTCTCCCTTCTCCTTTGCTTCACTGTGCCTGCAATAACGTGGAGAGGGTGTAGGACAAGTCAATAATCTGAGTTATGCTGGGGTGAGGTGAATACATCCGCACTCGGAGAGTTCAATAATCCGGGTCGTGAAGGGGGCCGGGCTTGATTATGGGAGCCGTAATGGAGGTACGCTAACTAGTCTGCCATCTTTCATGCTGAAAGAAAAAAGAATACCGGTCATAGGAGCAAAAGCTGAAAGAAAAATGTAATTTTAATCTATGAACAATTTTACTGATCACATATCCATTCGTCCTGACATACGTTTTGGTAAACCATGTATTACCGGAACCCGTATTGCAGTAAATGATATTCTCAGTTGGCTGGCTTCAGGCATGAGTCATGAAGAGATACTCAAAGATTATCCGTTACTGAGAGATGAACATATACTTGCTGCCCTCTCATTTGCTGCTAACAGGGAGTCTATTATAAAACTCGTAGTGAACTAACATGAAACTGTTGCTTGATGCCAACCTGTCCTGGCGAATGATCGCTGCATTAAAACAGCATTTTGCAGGTTGTTTTCATGTTGATCATATCGGGTTGAACGTACCGGCAACTGATCAGGATATCTGGATTTATGCAAAAGAGAAAGACCTCATTATCGTAACTAATGATGAAGACTTTCTTGATTTAATGAACTTAAAAGGGTTCCCACCTAAAGTAATTTTGTTAAGAACCGGTAACCAAAACACCATATTCATTACCAACCTTCTGATACTGCGCATAGCAAATATTCAGTCCCTTTACCAGTCAGATGAATATGGACTGCTTGAAATAGTTTAATTATTCTCTGTTCATTTACCCCTCACATGCAGCAGTTGCTCCCGCCAGGTGGCGCAGCGGAAAAAAAGATGAGCCAATAACCTGTGGATAGTAAATCTACCCAACACTTGGTGAAATGAGAAAACACAATTACTTTAGCACTCCATCCGACCCTTTTTTTATTCCAGGATGATCAAAGAAAACTATCCTCTCCTCTGAAATAACCTGGTTCACCAACTATAAGATTTTTTATTTTTTTATTAGAAGAATAAACCGCTTCTGATATTATTATTTTCATTATCCTCCAATAACCACCAATCCCCTGTTCAAAAAACCATTTCGGTAAAAAACCATTTTGCTTACTATAAAATTGCACTGCAATGATTGTAATTGTACGCCTCTTAAAAACGAGATCCTTTATTAAGAATTTTCTTCTCGCTGTTTCTTTTCTTTTTGTAAATAATGTTTTTGGACAGGCAACATTAACATCCGACTCTGCGGATTATCAGCCCGGCTCCACGGCTACCTTAACCGGTACCGGTTTTCAACCCGGTGAAACTGTTACATTACAAGTTTTGCATGCAACTGAAACTATTGATACAAGTGGGGCAGATGATCATTTGCCATGGGATGTAATAGCTGATTCAACAGGAGGTTTTGTTACCACATGGCATGTGTGTGAAGATGATTGCAAAGGAAAGTTATTAAGGGCTTCTGCAATTGGGCAAAGTTCAAGTTTGGAAGCTGAAACATTCTTTACGGATGCAACAGTTACGACTAGTGGAAGCGGCAGTTGGAGTTCTACAACTAATAATGCTCCAT
>JANOJO010000281.1:0-7333 GCA_031418795.1 Bacteroidota bacterium
ATTACTCCATAAATAATCCAGCTCTGCGAAACTTGTAGTTTCGTAGTTTTATTAAGTCGCTTTTAGCGGCAACTAATGTCGCAGCCTGTCCCAATTGTAAGTTGTCTAAGACTGCAATTATCCCGGCTTTCAGGGTGTTTGGAAAAGAGAATTTGATGAAATAGCTTTGTACCAAACAGTAAGCGATGGTGATCACAATAACGAGCCGCTCCACAAAAGCAGAAATAGCAGCCGCCCTGAAAAAACTGGAATTGCAAAAAATGAATAAACGCCGCAAATCAAAAAAATCATTTGATGCCCTGCGTTATTGTGGCGTAATAAAACAGAAACAAGATCCGCTGCAACTGCAAAAAAAATGGAGAAATGAGTGGGAATAATTATCTGCTTGATACGAATATTGTTCTTTACCTCCTGGGCGGCGATAAAGTTCTTGCCGGAATAATCGGAAACAAAACGCCTTATCTCAGTTTTATCACTGAAATGGAACTGTTGAGCAATCCGCAAATGAAAGCTTCAGAGGAAAAACATATACTGAATTTTCTGGCAGAATGTATAATTATTGAAATAAATCCCGGTATAAAACAAATAGCTATTCAGATAAGAAAATTGTCGGGACTCAAACTTCCTGACAGTATTATTGCTGCCTCTGCTGAATATGAAAATCTTTCTTTATTGACGGCTGACTCAGATTTCAACAGACTTAAATCGCTGAATATACTTCAGTATAAGAAATAATTTAAAATTCATTTCAGATTGTTATTGTTTACAAAGAATGAAAAAAATAAAATGAAGAAGAATCTTTTTATTGCATTTGAGGGTATTGATGGCAGCGGCAAAAGTACACAGGTTAAGCTTTTAGCCGACAACCTAAAGCAAGCTGGTTATAAAGTTTACTCAACTGCAGAACCAACAGATAGTCCGATTGGTTCTATAATCAAAGATATTTTTAAGCATAAAATGGAAGCAGATCACAGGGTTATCGCCGGTCTGTATGTAGCTGACAGGTTAGATCATCTTTTAAATAAAACAAATGGCATTCTGAAAAAATTGGAAGAAGGTTATACTGTTATCACAGACAGGTATTATTTCTCTTCTTATGCCTATCAGGGTACACACATGCCATTGAATTGGGTAATTGAGGCAAACTCTTTAAGTGCAGAGTTGCTTCGACCTGATATAAATATTTACATTGATATTTCGCCGGATATCAGCATTACCCGGCTTAATAACGGAAGAAGTTCTATGGAGCTTTATGAGACTAAAGCAAATCTGTATAACGTAAGAGAGAAATACCTGGAAGCATTTGAAAAATTAAAATCCGAAGAAACTGTATATATAACTGACGGTAACCGCCCTGCCGAATTGATTGCAAAAGATATCTGGCAGAATATTTCTAAAAAAACTGAATTACAAAACTCATTTCAGTAACCCCGGGTGTTAAACTAATTGAATTAAAATATTTTTTTTCTTGCATTGTCTTAGGGTCAGCCCCGATCAATTCTTTTCACCGCATCCGATAACTATCGGGAGACGATGGACAAAACCCCTGGACGGATGTAAAAATCTTTCAGCTTCGCCATCTCTCCCATACAATCACCGGCAGGCAATAAGCCAGTGCTGCTAATAACATTACTGCTGTAAAACCAAGCTCTACTGCTGCAATGGTGACCAACGTTGTACTGATCACCGAGATGCAGCCGTTCAATCCCCATGCCCAGGGTATCTGAAGAGTATTTGTGTTTGAAAGTTTTGACAACCCCGCTGGAAACGGAATTCCCATTAAAAAGGCCAGTGGCGCAATAAGCAGAAAAACGATTAGTAACTTAAGGAGCAGGCTTGCACTCACCGTTTGCTGCAAAACCGGTGTAAGTATAAATGAATACAAAAGCAGAATACCAACAATCCCGGTTAATATCATCAGCATCCTTTTTCTTTTTTCTTGAAAATAACCGGAAACATAACTTCCAATACCTGAGAAGATCAGCAGTGAAGTAATGACGGCTGAAGCAGAATAAACCGGGTTGCCGAAATATAGAATGAATCGCTGAATGAATACCATTTCCACAAACATATAGCCCAGCGCAATGCCGCCGAAATATAAAAAGACGGAGAATCTGTTCTTCCCCTTCCACCCCATTTTAAAAAGCGGAAGAATGATCAGTACAAAAGATATAACTGCAATCTGGATGAATGTAAACATCACCAGCAGATAGCCGAGTTCAAAAAAAGGCAACGACCGGTTGCCAAAGATGGCGGCTAAACGGGTCATACTTTTCCATTTGATAAACTGAGAAAAATAAGGTTTGTTATCTGTAGCAGGACGGATATTGAATTCATATTCGGCGTAAAACTCATTCCTTTTTTTAGAAAATAGTTTGTCAACATAACTGAAAAAACTGCTATCCTGAAATTGGTTGTACTGCATACGTTCAGCCGCAGTCAATCCCGGAAGAATAGCAGGATCGAATAACATCTCATCACAAAAATTCCTGATGTTTTGAATTTCGCTTTGTTGCAATGGCGATTTGGTCATCACAAAACTTATTGTTCCCCAGCTTCTGATAGCAGCTATATGATCCCTGGTGTTCTGAATGCCCATTTCTTCCAGTACTTCTGTCAATGCCGCCAGTATTTTTAATGGATTGCGGAGGGGATAATCCATCCAAGAGCTGATACTGATAACTCCTCCGTCATTAAGTTTCTGCCACATTTCACGGAAAGCTTCTTTCGTTAAAATAAATTGTTCCTGCAGCGCATATAATCCCGCAGAACCGCCGAAGCTTCCGGTCATTGGCAGGCAAATAAGATCATAGCGGGATGTGTCCGTCAGCAGAAAAGTACGCGGCTCCATATTCTGAACTGTTACCGCAGAATGCAAGAACAGAAAATCGTTGACAACAGCAAATTCATTTTTCAATACAGAAACAATAATGGCATTTGGTTCAACCGCAACTATTTTTCCTGCGCCTTTGCTGAGTGCATGTGCTACATCCATACCCGTGGCTGAACGCAGCACCAGCACACTGTTCCTCTTTGCCATCATGTAGGGCAAAGCCAAAGTGGTATGATCAAGAATAAAGCCCGTATCAGTTTTATTTCTTTCAGTAACAGCGCCAAACCAGTCACCGTTAATAAAAACGGCTGCTTTTACACTGGCAGTTTTTTGCGCTGTGAGGCTTAGCCCAGGTGCATAGCGCAGCACGGGTGAGGATACAGCCTGAACAAGACCATAAGGGCTGGTTTTTTCCAGAGTGATTTCTGCTTCAGGAAGGAGCATTGTTTTACTGATGTCTTTGAATTGCGACAAGACTAATTGCGGTGGCTGGATTATTTTCCATGCAATGACTGTAATTGCGGCAACTGCAAATCCTGCATGAATAAAGAATTTCTTTTTTGGAATAATCATTACTCCTGCCAGTACCGGCAGTATGGAAATAAAAGCAGGTAATTGCCATGCAAAGAAAAGCCAGCTAAACACAAGAGCTACTATCCCTCCTGCCCCCGATCCAAGCATGTTGGCGAAATATATTTTGCCGATAGTATAAACATATTGTACAAAGACTAACCCAATGGCAAGTGCCCCGAGAAAAAAAGGAAGAAAAAACAAAAGATAAGTCAACAGTAATTTTCCGGCATGACTGTAATCAGCAAACAAAAGATAAGAGTCAAACCGGATAAATGAAAGTTGGGAAACACCGGTGACCAGCGCCATCGTAATGCCGGTAGCTATCATCAGAAAAGGCAGAAGTGTTTCGATATGTTTCAACAGGCTGTTCCTGAAAATGGACAGGACCGTTCCGGCAGCGCCAAAGCCCAGCAGCGCTACCGAAATAATCATATAGGCAAAATGATGCCACTGAACAATGGAAAGAATCTGCATAAGGGCAAGCTGAAAAGCAATAATAGCGGCAGAAAGAAAACTTATAGATAAGATGAGTTTATATTTATGCAGAATGTGAAGCAATACGCCAGGTTTTAAATTGTGAGTGGTGAGTGGTCTGTAACGCTGTTTTCTATTCGCTATCTACCACTCACTGCTTTCTTGTGAACGGAACAAATGCAACAGGGATAAGATTCTTTGTAGTAGTTTTCTTTCCTTTTTTTTCTATCAGCATCAGCATCTGTGTCATGAACGGAGAGCCGACAGGTATCACCATTTTGCCACCGTCTTTTAATTGTTCTATCAAAGGTGGCGGAACATATTCGGTAGCAGCCGTCACAACTATTGCATCGAAAGGAGCATGTTCTTTCCAGCCGTGATACCCGTCGGCTATTTTTACTTTCGCTTTGACGTATCCCAGTTTTTTTAACCTTTCTGCAGCAGTGTTACCAAGCTCAGTTACTATTTCAATAGTATAAACCTCCTTCACTATTTCAGCCAGCACAGCTGCCTGGTAACCGGAGCCTGTACCAATTTCCAAAACTTTAAATCCGGGTTTGGGTTGAATTACTTCTGTCATGTATGCAACAATATAAGGTTGTGATATAGTTTGCCCATAGCCTATTGGCAAGGGTCTGTCAGCATAAGCATCCGCCACCCGGTTTTCGGGAACAAACTGGTGCCGTTTTACATTTCGCATAGCTTTTAAAACTACAGTGTCTTTTACACCTCTCTTTTCTATCTGGTATTTCACCATAGCTTCCCTTCTTTCCCTATAAACATCTTCCTGAGTGGTAATAGAAATAAACACCAAAAATGGCAATATGAAAAACAAAACTTGCATGATTACTGAAGTTGTTTACCGCACTGAATATCCGATTATAAAATTACTGAATTCCGTAACGTTTGCCGTAGTGTTCTGAAAATTAAAAACTATAGGATTGTTATGTTTAATTTTCTGTTATGATGCGCCAAAAAAAAATGCAGGGTTAAATAATAATTGAAGCATTCATAAAAATGGATGCTTTTTTTGTTTTGAAACCCGAACAAAATTTTAATACTTATTAAGTAGCTTTGAATGTCTTTAATAAGTCGTCAAAAATGTGTAATGAACCCTTTCTTAACGCAAATAATAATTCAAACTGTTCTTCAGCAAAAAAAGAAAGCAAAGGGAAAAGAAACCGGGTACTCGGCCTATGAATTTGCAAAAGCCTACCGTGAATTCAAAATTTCAGCAAAATCATTTGTTCGAGATCTTGTACTTATTTGCCTGGGTATTGGTTCTGCTGCTTTTGGTTTAAACGGATTTTTAATCCCCAATGATTTTATTGATGGCGGTGCAACAGGTATTTCCCTTCTTATCAGCCAGCTTACAGTAGCCAAACTACCTGTCATGCTGGTACTCATAAATATTCCTTTTCTGCTTTTAGGGTTAGGAACTATTGGAAGGAACTTTACCATCAAAGCAGCTTTAGCTATCACTGGCCTTGCGCTTACAACTGCTTTTATACCTTTTCCGCATGTTACAGATGACAAATTGCTTGTTGCTATTTTCGGAGGTTTTTTTTTGGGCGCCGGTATTGGTCTTACCATCCGCGGCGGCGCTGTTATTGATGGAACGGAAGTGCTGGCATTATATATAAGTAAAAAACTAAGTACAACCGTTGGAGATATAATCACGATAATAAACGTTATCATATTTTCTGCTGCTGCGTATTACTTGTCTGTTGATATTGCTCTATATGCAATTGTAACTTATCTGGCTGCTTCCAAAACTGTTGACTTTATAATTGAAGGTATTGAAGAATACACAGGCGTTACAATTGTATCATCACACAACGAAGAAATAACGGATATGATTATTAATAAAATAGGCCGGGGAGTAACAATCTATAAAGGAAAAGGCGGGTATGGAACCCAGGGCCATACAACCGAAAAATACATCATTTACACAGTAATAACCCGGCTTGAAATCAGCAGGCTTAATACCGAAATTCAAAAAATAGACACAAACGCTTTTGTTATTATGACATCTGTAAAAGATATTAAAGGCGGTATGATTAAAAAAAGAAGGCTGAAGCATTAATAATTCGCTGCCGTTTACTTCCGGCATTTGTGCTTTTTGCAATTGCAGGTTTTATTTTTCTATCTTTAGCCACACCTCCGAAGGAGTCCTTCGGACAAACACTGCTTATGTACCATAAGGTCAAACACAAAGTTCATGTTCTTTTGCATCCTGAAATAGGTGATTCAAGAGCCGATAAGATTATAAATGCTTCTATCATCATTCTTATTATTCTGAATGTAATTGCTGTGATGCTGGAAACTGTAGTTGAAATTCATGACAAATACAAAACAGCATTTGATTTATTTGACAGAATATCCGTGTATATTTTTACAATTGAATATGTACTTCGTGTCTGGAGTAGCAATCATGATCCCCAATATGGGCATAGTATAAAAGGCCGCTTAAAATATATGCTTTCCTGGGGAGCTATTATTGACCTTATAGCTTTTCTGCCTTATTATCTTCATGCTTTTTTTGTATTTGATCTCAGAATGTTACGCATACTCAGGTTGATGAGATTTTTCAGGCTTTTCCGGCTAACAGCTTATACAAAATCATACCAGTTGATTTTAAATGTTTTTAAATCAAGGTTCAATGAACTGTTATTAAGTTTCATACTTACTTTTTTCCTGATCATTATTGCTGCTTGCCTTGTTTATTTTTCAGAACATGGACACAACCCGCAATTCACCAATATACCGACTACAATCTACTGGGCAGTTGTTACATTAACTACAGTTGGTTATGGCGACATGTTCCCGATTACTTTTGCAGGAAGGTTTTTTACATCTACCATATTGCTGATTGGTGTAGCTATGCTTGCATTACCGGCAGGTATTATCACTTCAGGTTTTCTGGATGAATTGAGAAAAATAAAAAAATCAAAACCGTTTAACTGCCCTCATTGTGGCAAACCGATTGATCAAATCCATAACCAGGAAGATCATAACGGGCATTAACTGAATTATTTAAAAGTTGAAGAGTATGGTATAATATTTTTAAAAATAAAAACCGGGCAACAAATGTCGTCCGGTTTCTTTATTTGTACTCCTTAGTGTCCGCGTGAAGTATGTACTCAATTTTATAAAAATCAGAATGGTTTGGATTGCTTCAAATCGTATTTTTTATTGAAACGGTCATTCAGTAATTTATGTTTATCAGTCAGGTCAATTTTTCTTCCTTGTATAAATGCATCCGTTACTTTACTTGTACTCATATCCAGAATATCACCTTCGCTGATAATAATATTTGCATCTTTTCCCACTTCAATGCTGCCTGCTTTATCTGCAACTCCCATAATTTTTGCAGCGCTTAATGTTATTGCCTCCAATGCCTGTTCTTTTGTTAAGCCATAAGCTGCAGCAGTACCTGCATTAAAAGCGAGG
>JANOJO010000282.1:0-3278 GCA_031418795.1 Bacteroidota bacterium
GCAGGTGCTGCTCCGACAACTGTTTGTGCTTTTGCCCAGAAAGTTTCCGGGTCATTGATGTTGGTGTGCTGTGCTATAACTAACATAACTTAAGATTTTTATCCGCTCCTAAACAATTCAGGATCGGACATGGTTAAAAAAAATAAATACACAAAATAAGAGGATCAAACAGAAAAGTTTTCATCTTATACCAGATTAGGTTAAGTGGATGAATTCAGGAGGCACAGACAAATGTAGTTTTTTTTCTTTTCCCGGCGCTGTAATATTCTCCACCTTGGTCGTGTCTGTAAAAAAAGAAAGCCCCGATGCTTTTCCCCACACATCGGAATTCAATAAACAAATAAAGACAACATAGAAACTGAAATTTAAAAAATCATTATTTTAGTCTTATCAAATAAAACAAACAAACATGAAAAAGCATTTATTAGAAAGTTTAATTATTGGAATAATAATAACCCTCGGTTCCTGTTCCAATGAAAAAAAAGAGAATGATTCCGCTTCCACATCGGTTGACCAAACCAAAGAAACATTTTCAATCAGCAACCTCGTGGAAGAAAATAAACAGGTTCCTGATTCAGTGATTGCGAAACTGAATGCACAGCATCATCAGCTCAAAGTGCTTGGCAGAGGAACGTTGGGAGGATCCTTCAGTATCCCTGAAATGAAATATTATTCTGAATACGCAGTTCCTTTGGAAAAACTGCCGGTAATAAATCCCGGACCCGGAGAATATGTACATGTAATGGAAGGGCAGCGTCATGGCTATAATAACCTGACAATAGGAATTACTGAAACATTTCCCGGAGGGGCGCCGCCTATGCATTCACATGAAGGAGAGGAGTCGCATGTTTTACTTGAAGGTGATGTGCTGTATGCTTTAGGAGATACGATTTTTACCATTAAAGCTCCTTATATGGTAAATATTCCGGCAGGCATGCCACATGCCTTTAAAAATATTGGGAAAAAGACCGCTAATCTTGTTGTAATCTTTCCCACCAATATATGGAAATATGATGTGCTGGAATACTTCCCATTTGATAAAGATTCAATCAAATCTGTTTCCCGGTTTACAAAGTTTAAAAATAGTCTTGCCAAAAAATAATATTCTCATTCCTGATTCGTGTCCGTAAAAAATAAAGACCCGATGCGTTCTCCACGCATCGGAACCAATATTATAAACAAGGTTCGTGAAGTCACGAACCTTTGCCGTAGAAACTGTAAAAACTGATGAGCAGGATTCAGATGGTCCGGCTAATTCATTTTTTAAAGAAAATAATATATAAAAACTATCTTTAGGTTATTGGTTCATATTATTAACATGAAATAAAAAATTTATTATGATAATCGTACATGATATTTTTATTTGTAAGCCCGGCAACGCTTCCAAGTTGGCTAAAATGTTCAAAGAAGTAATGGCCGAAAATAATGAGTTAGTTCACATTATGACCGATATGACTGGCCAGTACAACAAAGTAGTGATGGTAAGCAAATTTGAAAACCTTACTGCTTATGAGCAGAGTTGGGAAAAATACAAAGAGGATACAGTGGCAATGAATAAAATGAAGGAAATGATGAAAGGATACCATGACATGTATCTTACCGGCTCACGGGAAATATTCCAGGTTTGGTAATTGGGTGTACCACCAACTCCGCCCTTGTTTGTGCCTATTGTAAATTAAAAAAAGAAAAACCCATTAGTATCTCCACATATCACGGTATTTTATTTCTTTCTCACAAAGGATTTTAATTTTACCAACAAAAAAACTATAGAATGGAAACAACTGATACGCAATTGAATTTATTGGTGACGATGACACTCACTGCGTGGGATACACAAAACGACTATCTTAATAAATTGATTAGCTCTTTGTCAGATGAACAACTGATGAAAGAAATTTCTCCCGGCAGAAATACAGGAATTTATTTGCTGGGGCATTTAATTGCGGTCAGCGATGCTATGCTGCCCTTACTGGGTTTTGATGATCGTTTATTTCCTGAATTGGAAAATGTATTTATTAAAAACCCTGATAAATCGGGACTGGATAAGCCAACTGTTACTGAACTAAAAGAAAATTTGAAAGCTGTAAATACTAAACTGGCAACATATTTCCAGCCGGCCACTGTTGATGAATGGCTCAGCCAGCATACATCTGTATCAACAGAAGATTTTGCAAAAGAACCACACAGGAATAAGTTGAATGTTGTAATCAGCCGCACCAATCACATGGCGAATCATATAGGGCAAATGCTGTTGCTGAAATAGTTCGGCCCTTGATTTCTTACGTACTGGTTCCTGCCATTCAAAAAAGAATACTACATCTTAGTTAAACTAAAATTGTACTTTTTAATAACCTTTCGTGGTTTACCATTACTTGCCAATACCGGGTTCATATTGGGTACAGTAAGTGTGAGTCTTTCTTTAACTTGTTGCTGAAGGAAAGAATTTTCAGGAGACGGGAGCACATTATTGATGGTAACCTGTCCATCGGGGCCAATCTCATAGTCAACATACACATAATAGGTTCCGTTTTTTATTTTTTTAGAAGTCAGTACTTCCGCTTTCAAAGTGATTATGACAGAATCCATAAATTCTTTCCATATCTTATTATTATCTTTTAATGTGGCGTTATTATCCATCTTGTCAACTACAGCAATTGCAGCAGAATCGGACTGAGCAGTCATTTTCTTCATAGAAGAATCTTTGGATATTGCAGTCAATTTATTTTTTTCCGGTTCTATCTGTTTCTTTCGGGTGCTATCAATTTTTGTACTCAGATCATCCGTTTTTCTGATCACAGTACCTGAATCTGTTTTCAGCTTTCCTCCATACAACGCATCTTTCAGCGATTGTGAATTTACGTTAACTGTACTTGCTATTAATAAAAACAAAATTCCTTTTTTCATATTTCATTCATTTAATAATCCATGTTGTAGTCCATTCTCTTCGCTATGCAAGGTAAGGAGCAAAGATGTTATCAACTTCATAATCTCCTGTATGGTTCGTATCCGTAATAGGGAAGTCCCGCCACATGCGGTGGTCATATGCAATAGAATTCATAAATCAAAGTTACATTGATGAATACAATTTTTTAAAACTGGTAAATGAAGTTTAATTTATAATTGTAAGTATTGTATTGATTGTCAAAATGTATCTGTTGCCTCAGTTTTCATTTTTATATCCGGCAAATAAAATAATTTAATCTCTTTCATACATACTTAAGCGGTTTGACAGTGTTACAATTTCCTGTTGCATATCGCTAATACGTTTTAATAAATAA
>JANOJO010000283.1:0-2551 GCA_031418795.1 Bacteroidota bacterium
AAGGAAATGGTAAATATCAACTCACCGCGCCACTTAAAAAACATGATGTTGCACACGGGTGGAAGCTGGAGGAATAATGGAGTTTTTAAATGCAACGGGTTTCATAAACGCATTTAATTGATGGGCATAATTTAAGGATCATTTTTAAACACATTAAGGCCAGCTACGCTGCAAATCTTCACGGCAGACCTTAAAGGTTATTGTATTAAGCAAACAGAAATTTTTACAGAATGGTTTACTATTTCCTTAATATTTTCTTTTTTGTATTCCACACCGCATTTACGTTGTTTAATATTACCGGATGGATTTTTAAAACAACGAGGAAACTGCATTTGATCACGATATTACTTACAGCTTTCTCCTGGTTTGTATTGGGCATATGGTTTGGTTGGGGCTATTGTGTATGCACAGACTGGCATTGGATGGTAAGAGAACAGCTGGGTTACCATGACCAGTCTAATTCCTATATTCATTTTCTGATACTAAAAACATCAGGATCAAACCTGGATCAACAACTTGTAGAATATGGAACGCTGGTTTTTTTTGTAACCAGTTTTATTGCAAGCGTTGGGCTAAACATTTGGGACTTTAATAAAAAAGGGAAAGTTTCATGAATTAACCTGCTTTTTATTATTAAGTTAAACATACTGGTGGAATTCGCCGGGTCAAACTCTATTAAGCATGCAAGTATTTGGTTTAATTACGAACCTCATAAGTTGCATTACTACATCACAATCCTTAAATTTACAATTACGTAATTAACAAATGCCAGTAAACCGCCTTCTCTTCACCGTTATGATAAGTCTGCTTCCCGGCATCATTATTGCCCAACGTAACTGGAAACTGGAAAGAGAGCAGAACGGCATTAAAGTTTTTTCTGCTGATGTAAAAGGTGCAGTTTATAAAGCCACAAAAGTTGAATGTACGCTTGTTGGTAATTATGCAAAGCTGATCGCCATTCTTTCGGACGTTCCGAAGTTCAGCAAATGGATTTACAATAGCAAAAATAACAGGTTGCTGCAAAAACAATCCGCTCATGATTTTATTTATTATACAGAAACATCACTGCCATGGCCCTTATCAAACCGCGAAACGGTAATTCATGTAAGAATGAACACCGACAGCCTGCCCAAATTCATGACCATTAGCGGAACCGCCGAACCCGGGCATGTTGTCAAAAATGCTGACCTGGTCAGGGTATATCAATATAAAGCGAATTGGAAGCTCACAATGCCATCAGCAAATACTATACATATTCATTATGAGTTGGTGCTTGATCCGGGCGGCAGTATTCCGGGCTGGGTCGCCAATATGTTTACTGATAAGGGCCCCTTTGAAACTTTTAACAACCTGGCTAAAAAATTAAAAGAGTAAAATTATTATTATCAATTATTATTCAGAATCCTCTTTCGCTTTTCCTTCCCTCAATCAGCATAATACTTTATACTGCTTTCTACAACAACAAAAACTGAAATTGCTTTATGGAAAATATTGTTACTGCAGCCAATTCCGTTATCTGGAGCAAGGCGCTTATTTACCTGCTGCTGCTTATCAACCCTTCAACCAGTTTTCTTAAACCCTGATCCTGCTGCATTGCCTTAATATACATTTCCTCCGAATCGCCGGCTTTTAACAGAAAAATACTTTTCAGGGCTTTCCTTAACCCGCTGTTTTGTTGCAATTTTTTTTTATGATACAACAGCAGCAATGCCCAGTTCTTCAAAACAAAACTCAAATTGGTTTCATGGTAGTTTTTAATATTTAAAATGTCAGCAAGTTTTTTCACAGTTTCTTTTTCTGCAAGGATTCGGTCAGTTTTGTATTTTTTTATAAGGATTGCGGCATAGGCCCTGCTCAGGTCGGTGGCATCAAAACGCACGGGATTTTTATGTAGTATCAGTTCCATCCTGGAACCCGCCATTTTTTTTAAAACCCCTGCGGAGCTTCTGTAACCCGGGACTGACCTGATCTTTTGCTCTTCTGCAGCAGCCATTTCCCGCTGCTCCATTTGAACAGGCCTGAAACCTGCTTTATAATAAACCCAAAATGCACCCGAACGGATACCATCGCTGTTCTCTTTTCCTAACTGGTAAGGATCAACAGTAAAGCGTTTTAAATGATATACCTGAGCATGCAACTGCAGCACCTGGTCAAAAATATATTTCGCTTCGCCACCCCGGTATTCAGGAAATACATTGAGCCCGATGCGTGCACTGTTGAACAGTATCCAGGAACCGGCATAGGCTACCGGCAGCCCGTTTTTGAAAACCATGTAACCCATGTAGCAGTCAATGGGATGCCGCCTTTCGGTAACCATGCCCATCAAGGCAATAGCTATTCCACCGGGCAACTGGTAATAACTAATAAGGTTAGGGGCAGTAAAACTGATGGGGTCAATTTCCCTGAGATTCCGTACCAATATCATCCGGCTGCAGTCAATGATCTGTGCTGCTTCACTTTTAGTAAGCTTAACCCGGCGGGGTTTGGTTACCGGGCCAGCTTTTTTTATTCCGTTACGGATAAGTGAACGGTGATAATATGGGGCAATTAA
>JANOJO010000284.1:0-16574 GCA_031418795.1 Bacteroidota bacterium
AAAAAACAATGTGTAGAGTACATCTTTTCTTTCTGCCAGCCAGGCAACTGATTCCACATGCATGGGATGTATTCCGAAAATAAGCGCCGTGAAGACGGATACCTGGATTTTATTACCAGAAATGATCCAGATAAAATAAAACACAAGAGCTGTGTTTATTAAATGAAGTAAATAATTTACAAACAGGTAGGAAGATGGATCAATGCCCGTGAGTTGATAATTAAAAGCAAGGGTAATCATGGTCAGCGGGTGGTAGTTGGCTGCAACTGGTTGTGTAAAAATGGCATTCCAGTCAGGCCCGCGCAGCATTGCATTATTTATCACATAATATTCATCATCCCAATTGGTAAACTCGTTTTTCAACATGGGGAAAAAAAATACAGCAGTAATACCGGTTACTAATAAAAGAAAAATTCCTGTGTTTGTTTTCCATGAGCCCGGAATAACCGATGCCAGATTACTTCCCGCTTTTCTTTGTGTTTTGGGTTTAGTATTATCTGTACTTCCGGTTACAGGCAATTCAGCATTAGCCTGTTGCTTGTACTTAATTTTTTTTCTTTTTTTTGGAGATGACACGTTGGTTAGTTTTAAAATAATTTAATCAACGAAATTAAAAAGCGGATTATGCAGCCGATGCAATAAATTATTCCCCGGTCGTTTTCTTTGCTACCATTAATAAACTACCACCAAATGGAAGTGAGATTCCTCTGCTAATTAAAAACTCATCTAATCTCATGACAAAACGAAAAATTGAATTAATTACAGGATTTATATTTAATTCCGGTGCATTGCTTATATCAGTTGCAGAAATATTTCTTTTTGCTGTCAATTTTGAAATAAATCTTGAAATTACCATAAATGGAAAAAGCGTAAATACAAAAGAGCTCATATATTCAACATAAAAACCATTTGCCTGTAGTTTAGATTTCATTTCTATTCTTGTGTACCTTCTTTTATGACAGGCATAATCGTCAGTCTTACTCCACATCCACATATATTGGGGAACAGTGATAAAAAAATATCCTTCCTGTTTTAAAGCCTTATAAACATTTTTCATTACAGATTCATCTTCCTCAATATGCTCAAGTACATCAAAAGCTGCAATAGCATTATAATAATTATCAAAAGGCAGATCAGTTGCATCCAGTTGTATGAATTCCACATCCGGCAGTCTTTTCTTTGCATATTTTAATCCCTGCAGATAAATTTCGGCACCGGATAATTCAAGAGATTTATTTTCGGACAGGCCTTTTAACACAAACCCAGTTCCACAACCTATTTCAAGAAATTTACTTTTGTCATTTACCTGGCCGGGAAGATATTTTTTAACCAGCGACTTTATAACTTTATTTCTTGACACAAACCAAAAATTAGTATTTTCTGAGGTATATAACTTATCAAAACTCTCAGAAGGAAAATCATTATTTTGAAATGCCGATGCAGGTGCATAACACTTTATACCATCAATGATTTCATACCCTGCCATAGAAATAATTTTTTATTTTATTTACTATGAAATCAATATTCGCCGGAGTCAGTTCGTAAAAAAAAGGAAGTCTTACTAAAATATCACTGTAGCGATCAGCATTCTTCAATTCTCTTCCGTCATGCTTACCGGCATAATAGGGTGAATTGTGTAAAGAAAGATAATGAAACACAGCAAGAATACCCTGCTCCTTCAGGTATTTGATCAAACCCGATCTTTCTTCCAGGCTTTTACAAAGAATATAAAACATGTGAGCATTGTTTGAAGCATAATCCGGAATAAATGGTAATTGAATAAATCCTTCGTCTTCCAAATTTTTAAGACTTGAAAAATAAGTATTCCAGATTTCTTTTCGCTTATTTTGAATTTGTTCAAGGTTTTCCAATTGTGCAAATAAAAAGGCAGCAATAATCTCTGACGGTAAAAAAGATGAACCAATATCTACCCATCCATATTTATCAACTTCTCCCCGGAAAAATGAAGTACGATTGGTTCCCTTTTCCCTGATTATTTCTGCACGTTTAATAAAACGTTCGTCATTTATAACCAGCATCCCTCCTTCGCCGGAAATCAAATTCTTTGTTTCATGAAATGAAAATGCTGATAAATGACCAATGCCGCCCAATGGTTTTTGCAAATAATAACTGTCAATTGATTGTGCTGCATCTTCCACAACAAACAAACCATATTTTTCTGCCAGGGACATTATTCTATTCATTTCACAGGCAATCCCTGCATAGTGTACGGTCACAATTGCTTTTGTATGTGGTGTTATCAGTGCTTCAATTCTATTTTCATCAATATTCGGATTGCCTTCAGAGGAATCAGCAAATACAATTTTTGCACCCCTTAAAACAAAAGCGTTTGCAGTAGAAACAAATGTAAATGCCGGGATGATCACTTCATCACCAGGTTTAATGTCTAACAGGATAGCAGCCATTTCCAGTGCATCGGTACAGGATGTAGTAAGCAGTGCTTTTTTAAACCCATATTTTTTTTCAAAAAAATCATGACATTTTTTTGAAAATATTCCATCGCCTGAAATTTTTCCTGCTGCAACGGCCTGCTGGATATATTCAGTTTCTTTTCCGGTTAAAAAGGGTTTATTAAAAGGAATATTAATCATATTTTCTGATTCTTTTTCCACCAGTGATATATATATTCACGTTTATGAATTTCAAACCCGCATTTTTCATAAAAAATGCAGGCAATTAAATTGGAACCCTGGGTTACTACCTGTAATGTATCAAACCCTTTGATTTTTTTTGACCAATATTCAGCAGCAGTGATAAGCTGCGATGCGATCCGCTTACCTCTGAATTTTTCATGAACAGAGAGTATACCAATATCAGGTTTGTCATTTTTTATACCAAGTGTTATTACACCAGCTATTTGATTATCCAGATTATAATAAAAAACTTCTTCTGCCATAGTTCTGTTTACTGAATTAATTACCCAGGCCTGATATAGCCCTGTAAACTTGCTTTCCGGTATCATAGGATCAATTCTGAAGCGGGAAAACTCACCACTTGCCACACCAATTTCCAATAACTCATTGCTAACTTCTCTTTCAGCCGGCCATGATATAATATTTTCACCCGGCTTGACGGTCATTTTAATACTTTTCTGATAAGTAATTTTTTCATCGGCAAAAAAAGCAATTTTATCTAACTCCGCTTTCTTTTCGGGGGATATTCCATTTTTAAAAATCAAATAAACCAAATCAAAATCTGAAAGCAGGTTTATAGAAATGTTTGCCGTACGACTTATTTCCAATCGTCCAACTCTGCAATTAAAAAAATCACTGTCCCATTCAAGATAATCAGGTTTCATAGATTCACCTTTTTATCGGTAAGATAAATGGGTCGGTTTTTTACTCCTTCAAAAGTCTTTCCAACATACAATCCTATTAAGCCAAGGATAAACATTATCATACCCCCAATGAACCAGATTGATACCAGCAAACTGGTATAACCGGCAACAGTAATTTTATTGATTAAATAATTATAGATAATGTATATGCCAATTAAAAAAGATAAAAGTGCAATAATAAAACCCGCTTTGAAAATGAGTTTTATTGGTTTGTCTGAATTTACTAATATGATGTCAAGTGCCAACCTGAAAAGCTGGCCCCAGTTATAACTGGTAGATCCAGATGCTCTCATTCCATGTTCTACATCTATTATGGTTTTATTAAACCCTACCCATTTAACCATTGTTGGAAAATACCGGATCGGTTCTTTCAATTTATTTACGGAGTCAATTACTTTGCAATGATAAATTCCAAAGTTTGCAATCCTGGGATCTTGTGATGTACCAGTGAGGTATGAAAGCGCCATGTAGAATAATTTTGAAGATAACCTTTTAAAAAAAGGGTCTTTCCTCTCGAATCTCCTTGCCAAAACAATATCGAAACCTTCATTTGCTTTTTTATAAAGATTAATTATTTCTTCAGGACGATCCTGTAAATCGCAATCCATAACAACTATCCAATCACCGGTTGCATGTTCAATTCCTGCAGTAATAGCATAATGTTGCCCGAAATTTCTACTAAATTTAATGCCCTTAACTTTTCCATTTTTAGCACATTGCTTAACTATTTCATCCCAGGAATTATCAGGGCTTCCGTCTTCCACAAGGATGATTTCATAATCACCAGTAACCGGTTCAATATTTTTTTCTAATTGTTCAATCAATAAATGAACAATTGATTCTGCTTTATAAACCGGGCTGACTATAGATAAATGTGGCATAATGTTTACTAAAATTAAACCGTTTTTTGCTTTCTTTTCTTTAAGATGTACTTTATCACAAATAATATCAGGAATAAAGCAATTGAAAAAAGGGATACCAGTGCTCCGGAGTAATAATAACGGGGAGTAAAAGACAATTCAACATGGTGTTCTCCTTTATCAATTAAAAATCCGGTAAATCCAATATTAACAAGCATTGGCTCAACTTTTTTTCCGTCAATTTTTGCACCCCATCCCTTATCAAAAGGGATTGAAAAAAATAAAAGTTGGGGCTGAGTGGAGTTTATTTTACCCTTTATTAAGTTCTGACTGAAAAAATCAATTTTCAAACTGTCTTTTTTCAGCATGTTCGCATCATGAGCAAGTTCATCCCAGGTATAATTTAAAGAAGTATCACTTATAGGAAATACTGGCAACTTATTAAAGTTTGAATAGAGGCTGTCATCCAAAACAACAGCTTTATAAAGTGTAAACCATTTTTGATTATTAGATAAAAGTTTAAAATTCTTACGGCTGATAAATTTTGAATAGGTAAAGCCTAAAGGAAGTGATACCCTGTTTTTTAAAACCCGAACATCACCAATTGTTGTGAGGGAATCATAATTAAAACCAAGCAGGAACGAATTATTTGTTTTGGATAATCCATATTTAACTCCTCCGAAAGGATGTAATATTGGTACTTCAGATAATCCCCTGGCCCACCGGGTACCTGTTTCATCGGTACTTCTTAACAATTCCAGTTCCTGAAGAAACTTTATATAGTTTATCTGGTTAAAAGATGTATAAGAGGAAGTTCCATAAAAATTTTGCACCTGAGCATCATTGATGCTTGAATGCATGGCCGGTCCGGAAGAATAGTCTTTTGAAATTCTGAAAAAAGTCTTATCGATAGAATTTAAATAGCTGATTGCTTCATTTGAATAGTCATTAAATCCGGTTTTTTGTTTTAGTTCTTCGCCTGTTATAACAGGCCTTTCATTAACAGTTATGGTTGAAAAACTTATTAGTTCAGTTGCTGCCAGCAGTAGTATGGCTGATTTTATTATATTCTGAATTCGTTTAAATTTCAACAGGAAAATCAGAACAGCATAAAGGGTTAAAAAAATTGCAGACCTGTTTTTCAGTTCAGCATTAATAACTTCGCCATCCGGGAAATATTGATAAAATAATACAAGAAGAATAGCGGAAAAAGAAATTATCAAAGTTGTAATGTTTACTTTAAAACTTTTTAAAATAAAATTTAAAGCTGAAATGCTATAAAGTAAAAATATTATTACAATGAAAAAAGAAAACAGGCGGTAATAATCGCCGGTAAACAGCCAGTAACCATATCTGAAAAAAGGAAAAATAACCGGCAAAATGAATGCTGAAAGAAATACAGAATAAATAATTTTCTTTCTTTTATCTAAAAACTGAAACACCTGAGGAATTAAAAGACAGTTCACTAATCCGCAATAAAATAAAGGAGCCTCAAGATAATTATACCAACCCCGGTAATTACTCCCTGTTCCTGCCATATCACTTGAGAAAAAACGCAATACTGCTGTAATATTATGTATTCTTTTTTCAAGCCCGAAAACAGGAGCAGACATCAATTTAGAAAAATAAGAAACATCGCCGCCCACCCGTGGGCTTTCCAGCATTTGAATAATATTTGGCACTAAGAAAAAAGAACTTATAAGAATTCCCAGGAGACCTAATACAAATATTTTTAAAAAAAGAAATGCCAGTCTTTTAAAATTAAATGCACTTTCACTGAAATACCTGAAAAGCATGTATGACGCCAAAAACAACCCTGTTAAAGCTAAATCGAATGGCTGATGAATTGCAATCAGGCAGATTGTAACCGGGAACAGAAATAGATTTTTATCCTGATAAAATTTTTCAAACGAATAAAGCAACATGGCAACATAAACCGCTTCAGTAGAAAAAATAGTCCAGCAACTTCCTAAAATAATAAACCCTGAGAAAGAGTATAATAAACTTCCGGCAACGGCAGAATAATTTGAAATACTTATTTTTTTCAGGAACAAATAAAAGAATATCCCCGCACTGAATATCTTGGCTATTTCTGCATATGCAATAACATAAGGAAGTTTCTGTGGTCCAAAAAGCATTAAAATAAAAGTAAACGGATCAGAAATCGAAAACGGAAATATGTTTTGTCCCATTCCCTGGTAAAACGACCATTTGGGAATAAAACTTACCTGCTGCATATAATTTGCAACCTGGTACTGGTGAGGATAAGTTGCATTTATTGAATCACTCCCAATGTCTTTATACAAATAAATTTTATTGAGCAGGATAAAATCCTTAAAAATTATAAAACTGATAGTTGCGAGAAAGAATAGTAATATAAAGAACCCGTGCTTATCAAAATACTTATTGAAATCCGGAAAAAACTCAACAACCGGTTGCTGAATTTTCTGAACCGGTTTTTGCCGTTCCTTAATTTTTCCTTTCCTGATTTTTTGTTTCATGAGTTTTTAAAACCTTTTAATAAAACAATTGAAAACTGAAAGTTGATTTTACATTAATTAGAATCTCATGCTTCGTTCTTTCTCCCCTATTAAACAACCAGTATAGTTCAGGCCTAAACACTTTAAATATATTCAAATAACTCATCTTTTCAAAGGTTTCCTTCATTTTGCAGCATTGGGATTTTTTTTATATTTTACCAGGCTAAAACAACCACCAGACATGATTAATGGTAAAAAAGTAATCGTCGTTCTTCCCGCTTATAATGCCGCCAAAACAATAGAAATAACCTACCGGGAAATTGATTTTACAGTGGTGGATGATGTAATACTTGTAGATGATAACAGTAAAGATGATACGGTTGAAGTAGGCAAGAAACTCGGTATTCGTCATATTCTGAAACATGACAGAAACTGGGGCTATGGGGGCAATCAAAAAACTTGCTACAGCCATGCACTGAAACTAGGCGCTGATATTGTTGTTATGCTGCATCCTGACTACCAGTATAACCCCAAACTTATTCCATCCATGGCTTACCTGATAGCCAACGATGTATTTCAGGTAGTACTTGGATCAAGGATTTTGGGTGACAGGGCCATGCTGAATGGTATGCCGGTTTACAAATACATTTTTAACCGTTTTCTTACCTGGACTCAGAATTTTATAATCTGGGAAAAACTTTCTGAATATCATACCGGCTACAGGGCATTTTCAAAAGAGGTATTGGAAAAACTTAACCTGCAGGCCAATTCTGATGATTTTATTTTCGATAATCAAATGCTCACACAGATATTTTATTGTGGCTACGAAATCGGTGAAATATCGTGCCCTGCTAAATATTTTAAGGAAGCTTCTTCCATCAACTTCAGCAGAAGCATGAAATACGGACTGGGGGTTATTGGTACTTCAATAAACTATCGCCTGAATAAATGGAAAATTCTGAAATCAGAAATTTACAATAAGCCACCGGAAAAAAAGATAGAAATTGTATCGGGTAATGTAATTGTATAGTTTACTTAAAAATTGATTTGCTGATAATTCCGGCAATTCAATTACTTCAAATGAATTACTTTTAACCCCTAATCAAAAACTTATGGCAACCAGTCACTACGATAAATGGTTTTTTAAAACCCCACTTGGATTTTTGCTTACTGCAGGTGGTATTTTTTTTATGTATTACAGCATTTTGCACCTGCCAAAAGATAAATGGGTAACATTTGGATTAATCTCGGCTTTTGCCGTTGCTATTGGCGTTTATATTTTATGCAGCGCCGCCATTCATAAAATGAAAGCTGACCTGATGAAAAAACAAAAAATCAAGCAGCAGTCTGAATAATGCAATTCATGTTGAGTATAAAATTCAAAAGTCCCGCATTGTGCAGGACTTTTGAATTTTATTAAACTTTTTTTATCAATTCAAACTTCTGAAGTCAACCGTCACTAATTTACTTACACCCGGCTCCTGCATGGTTACTCCATAAATTACATCCACCGTACTCATGGTCATTTTATTGTGGGTAACAATGATGAACTGCGAGTTGTTGCTGAATTCACGAATCATATTGGTGAACTTGCCCACATTGGCATCATCAAGCGGCGCATCCACTTCATCCAATATACAAAACGGAGCAGGCTTAATTAAATAGATTGCAAAAAGTAAAGCAGTTGCTGTCAATGTTCTTTCTCCACCACTCAATTGAGATAATGATGCAGGCCTTTTGCCTTTTGGTTTTGCAATTACATCAATGCCCGTCTCTGCAAGATTTTCAGGATTCTCTAATATCAGATCACACTGATCATCTTCTGTAAAAAGTGTTTTGAATACTTTTTGAAAATTCTCTCTTACTTTATGAAATGTTTCAAGAAATTTCTGGTTAGCTGTAGATTCTACTTCCTGAATTGTTAGCATCAGGCTGTCTTTTGCTGTTACCAAATCATTTTTTTGCTCCAGAATAAAATCGTAACGCTTTTTCATTTCCGTAAATGCTTCAATGGCTGTTGGGTTCACTTCGCCAAGATTTTCTAACCGCTTTTTCATTCGGTCCGATTTTTCCTGAAGTTCTTCCACTGGCATCTCTCCTTTTCTTGCCTCATTCAAAATATCTTCAAGAATGATGCGAAACTCAACATGCAATCTTTCTTTCATTCCTGCCAATTGAAGTTTCACTTCATTCAGCTTGTCTTTTACTTCGCTGAGCAAATGCTCCACCTGCTCTTTATCTTTTACTTTGTGACGCAACAGACTTTCTTTTTCACTAAGTTGGTTGCGGAAATTATAATAAGCCTGATCTGCCTCATTCAACTTTCTTTCTTCCTCTACTTTTCCTTTCATCATACTCACCAATTCTTCGCTGGTCTGCTGTAGCTGCACTGAACATTGCGCGGTTTGTTCAGTTGTTTCAGTAAGCTGCTGTGTATTATTTTCTATCTCATTTTTCAAATCATTCAGTTGGTTAGTTTTAAAATCCTGCTCCTGCTTCAAAGCAGATATTTTACTGTGCTGCCTTGCCACCTGCAAATTGAAATCATTGTACTGGTTGTTTGCTTCGTTATAATTTATTTCTTCTTTTTTAAAAACTTCTTCGCCTTCACTCAGGCGGGTAGCTTGAATCAATAGCTCTTCGCTCAACCATTTCAAATCATTTCTTACTGCTTCTACTGAATTATGTGTTTGCTGCACCTGCACATTCAGTTCTTCGTTGCGCTGCTGGCTTTGATTTTGAAGTGCATGCAGGTTTTCTAATTTGTTGTGTAAAGAAAAAACCTGGTTAGTAAGTTCCTGCGTTTCAATCTCTGTATTCCTGATTGCATTTTCACGCAGGTCTTCATTAAATGCAATTACTTCATTATGCCTTTCCTGAATTTCTTCTTTCAATAATTCCACTACCGCATTTTGTGAAAGTATTTCCTCCTGCAGTTTTTCTAAATTTTTTGCACGGCCTATTCTCTTTCCTTCAAATAAACCAACGCTGCCGCCGGTTAAAGAATATTTACCTTTCACATACTTGCCACTCTTTTCAATTACTACAAAGCCATTACTGTTTTGCAATGCTTCTTCATTTTCTGCAATAATTACATTGGATAATAAATGTCGGGCAAGGCTGCTGTATTTTTCATCCACTTCAATTACCCGGAGCGCAGAAATGCCGCCATGCAATGAAGCATCGTGATGTATTTCCACCTGTGCTTCATTTAATTTATCCAATAAAAAGAAATTGGCTTTGCCTTTTTTATTTTCATCCAGCAAATGAACAGCCTGCAAACCTTCATAAAGATTATTGACTACATAATAATTCAGGTAAGGCTCCAGCACATTTTCCAGCGCAGTTCTGTATTCTTCATTTACATAAATAATATCAGATAGAATTGGCGCCGTATGATTCCAGGATGGATTGTTATGCAAAAATTTTACACTGTCAGGATATCCTTCCATTGAATCAATAAGACTCCTGAGAAGTTCATGTTCATTTTTCTTTGAATCAAGTTTCCTGTTTTCATCCGCCAGGCTGCTTCTTAATGTTTCCAGCATTGCCTGTGTTTGCAGTATCTGGTCTTTGGTGTATTCCTGGTGCTTTTGCAATTGCTCCAGATCAGTTCTTTTTATCTTCAATTCTTTTTCACGCAGATGAAGTTCATCAGCAAGTTGTTTGCGCTGACTGTCCCGCTGCGCCCTGTCTTCTTCTATTTGCTGAATGGCCCGTGTAAGATTTTGAATAGATGTATCAGCCACGGCCACTTTTTTCTCAGCATCAAACTGGTTGCGTTGCACTTGCTGGTATCCGCTGCGAAGTGAATCCAATGCCACCCGCTTTTCATCCATCACAGCTCTTTTTGAGTCAACTTCACTTCGCAATTGAATTAACTGATCATTCAACCCAATCAATATTTTATCTTCTTCTTCTATTTGTGTTTTTGTAAAAGCAATACTTTCTTCAATACCCTGCAAATTGCCGGTGGCTTTTTGTAAAAAATCCTGTAAGCCGGATTCTCTTTCCTTTAAATGCTCCAACCGCTGCGATAATAAATTTTTATCGTTCTCCTTAGTTCTTACAGATTGTACTAATTCATTAAAAGTATGCTGCATGGTTTGCAGCTCTTTTTCCTTTTCAATGAAAACTAATTTTTCTTTTTCCAGCGCCGCTTCATCACCCGCTATTTCTGCCTCCAATTTTATTCGCTTATCGGTTTCTGCATCATGCTGTACATTCAATTCTTTGAAACTAATATTGAAACTTTCCAGCGCAGCTTTTGCCAGCTCCACACTTACTTCACGATAATCTTTTTTTACTTCAAAATATTTTTCCGCTTTCTTCGCCTGGTTTTCTAATGTCTTTAACTGGTTGTTTATTTCAAAAAGCAAATCTTCTATACGGGCAAGGTCCAGCTCAGTTGCATCTAATTTTAATTTTGCTTCTTTCTTTCTTGTTTTATAAATGGAAATGCCGGCTGCCTGCTCCAGCATTCTGCGGCGGCTATTCTCTTTATCTTTAATCAAATCATCCACCATCGCCAGTTCAATGATGGCATACGAATCGGTGGATACACCCGTATCCATAAAAAGATTCTGAATATCTTTTAACCGGCATTGTACATCATTGAGGCGGTATTCACTTTCGCCGCTTTTATAAAATTTACGGGTAATGGTAACTGTACTGAACTCGGTAGGCAACAGGTTTTTTGTATTGTCAAATGTCAGGCTCACTTCAGCCAGCCCGGAAGCAGAACGGGATTTGGAGCCATTAAAAACAAGGCTTTCCAAATTTTCGCTGCGCAAATGGCTAATCTTTTGTTCGCCAATTACCCAACGTATGCTGTCCACAATATTTGATTTGCCACAGCCATTGGGGCCTACAATGCCTGTAATACTTTCATCAAAATTGACAATAGTTTTATCAGCAAAGCTTTTAAATCCTTTTATTTCAAGACTTTTTAATCGCACAGTTTATGTTTTATGCTGGCGAATATAACCAGCAAAAACCAATTGGGAAACAAGGATTTATTCACAAGCCGGGATAACTAAGGGGATATTTAATTGGCCAAATGACAGGGTAAGATACTATTGCATGCAAGCCTAAAAATGGGCAGGAGGCGATAAAAATCATCATGGTCTTTTAATTTTTGCTTCAACATGATTGCATTAATTTCGGCCATCAGCCAAAAGCAATTAGTAAATCCGGATTTTTAATTGCTTTGGTAAAAAATTGAAACGAACCTCCAGATTAAAAAAAAATTGATTCATGAAGACAGTAATCATCCCGATTGATTTTTCAGAAACTTCTTTGAATGCAGCAAGGTATGCAGCGCAAATGCTGAGCGGTAAAACTGAAGCCCATATCATTTTATTCAACATGTATGAACATGATGATGACTTTGACATCCATGGCGCCTATCTTGAAAGTTTGAAAAAAGAACTTGAATGGAATGACGATAAAGACATTGAATGTGTTCGTGAAAAAGGTGATGACCTGATTGATTCAGTTGAAAGATTAGCTTATCAAAAATCTGCCACGTTGATAGTAATGGGCATCACCGGTAAATCAGGATGGAAACAGGCATTAGTTGGAAGCAATACACTGAAGATTGCAGAAAAGGATGTTTGCCCGGTATTAATCATTCCGGCAGATGCAAAATTTAATGGGATAAAAAATATTGCACTTGCTTCAGATTTTATAGATGTGGAAGCTACTACACCGGCAGGTCATATTTCCGCTGTACTGGAAATGTTCAATGCTAATCTGCATATAGTAAATGTGGATAGCGAAATACATGTGGCGCTTACGGAAGAAAAGAAAGTGGAGAAAGAAAAAATGCGTGGATTGTTTCAAAAATTCAATCCCGAATTTTATTTTATCGGCACAACAGATTTTACAGAAACAATTGAACAGTTTGCCGCTGACCAATCCATCGATATGATTGTTACCGTACCGCATTATCATTCATTTTATGGAAAAGTATTTGGAGGAAGTAATACAAAAAAATTGGTTTATCACAGTACAGTTCCTGTAATGGCCGCCTATCCATGATACTACCGGCGTTTCCTTTTTCAAGCCTTAAATTGTAGCTTTGTCATTCCTGAAAAAACGATAGCTGCATCATTTTTTGCCTCATGTACTAACCCCGCGTTAATCTGGCAGATTTTTAATGACATCGTTTTTTACAAATAAGATTTTATGAAGAATATTAAACTGATTGAAGTTCCATCGGAAATCGGTGCAGGCACCCGTGGCGCCAGCCTGGGAGTGGAAGCCATAAAAATTGCTGCGATGGATTTTATGAGTAATTTTTTTATCCATTTTCCTTCGGATAAAATACCACATGAAAACAAATTACTTTATGAGCCAATAGAATCACCTTATGCAAAACGCATTAAGGGAGTATTGGCTATGTATGAAAAAACAAGCAAAGCAGTTGCTGATTCATTAAAGAATAATTTTTTTCCGGTCATCATCAGTGGAGATCATAGTATAGCCGGCGCTACCATTGCCGGTATTAAAATGGCTAAGCCAAAATGCAAACTTGGCGTGATCTGGATTGATGCACATGCTGACCTGCATACACCTTATACCACACCATCAGGCAATATGCATGGTATGCCGATGGCCGTAACAATTGGAGAAGATAATAAAGACTGTGCCGTACATAAATTGGATGATGAAACAAAAAAATACTGGGAGCAATTAAAATCTATAGGTAAAATTTCGCCAAAAGTTTTACCGGAAGATGTGGTGTTTATTTCGCTGCGTGATTATGAAAAAGAAGAAAAGCATATCATTGAGAAACACAACATGAAAGTAATTACCACCAAAGAGGTGAGAAGCAAGGGGCCGGAAAATATTGTTCGTTCAGTAATCCGCTACTTAGATGATTGCACAGATATTTATGTAAGTTTTGATGTGGATGCCCTTGACGCTTCTATTTCAAAAGGCACGGGCACACCTGTGGGCAATGGTTTAAAAGAACGGGAAGTGGAAGACCTGATAAGTAAGTTTATGCAAAACCGGAAAATCTGTTGTTTTGAAATAGCAGAAGTAAACCCCACTTTAGATAAAGAAAACTTGATGGCAGAAATAGCTTTCAATATTTTGCAACGTAGTGTGAATATTTTAATGATGAACTGAATCACTGATTAATGGATTAAATATGATTTCACGGATTTCTTTCTTTATACTTTGCTCATTCGTATGCAGCTTCATTAATATCAGCTTTGGCCAAACCGCTAATAATAATGACTCAATAGAATCTTTTCAAAAAAAATATGTGCAGGAACATGAAGTGGTAAAAGGATCTGATAAATCTTACATGCGATTTTTTCCTGTTGATGAAAAATTCAGAGTCACCTGCCGCTTTGAAAGAAAACTAAACAGCCCCTGGTTTGCAATGGAAACCTCCGGGCCGCTGAAAAAAAATTACCGGGTTTATGGCACTGTTTACTTTTCTTTAAATGATACAGCAGTTGCATTAAATATTTATCAGTCGCAGGAGTTGATGCTTGTTGCTCAGTACAAAGAACATCTTTTTATTCCTTTTACAGATGCCACAAGCGGAGAAGAAACGTACATCAGTGGCCGCTATTATGATTTTAATATCAGTGATATTAGTAACGATCAGTTAATAATAGATTTCAACAAATCATACAATCCTTATTGTGCTTATGTAAGTGATAAATACAATTGTCCCATTCCGCCTAAAGAAAATTTTTTGGCTGTTGCAATTCGTGCCGGTGAAAAAGCTTTTGCAAAACCCTATGAGTAGCTGTTCTATAAGAATTTTATATCCATAAGTGCTTACAATGGATAAATAATTTTGAAACCACATTGTATTCGTTGTGCCCTCTTTGTATCCGTAATACAAAACATACCCTATATAACAGAAGCAGTAACACTAATACAACGAAAACTGCAATTTTTATATAAGGAGATAAAAAAAATTAGTTTCAGACAAGAATTGAAATCAGAAAATATATTTATTAACTTTGAGTGAGTAAAAATATGTATCATGCTAATAGAATACACCCAAACAGCGATGCGCACAGCACATTACGAATTGTTACCGGATGATAAATTGTTTTATGGAGAAATTCCGGGATTTGATGGAGTGTATGCAACTGCAGAAAGCCTGGAACAATGCCGTGAAGAATTGCTGTCTGTATTGGAAGACTGGTTATTATTAAGCCTTCATAAAAATCTGCCCATTCCTGTAATTGGAAATATTTCTCTCGAAATAAAATCTGTTGCCTGATGGCAAACTTAAGGCCGGTAAAAAGAAAAGACCTTATTTCAAAGTTGAAACAGCTTGGTTTTACCGGGCCATACTCCGGCGGTAAACACCAGTTTATGATTAAAGAAAAACTTAGACTAACTATTCCAAATCCACATCAAAGTGATATTGGAATAAATCTGTTGAATAAAATATTACAACAAGCATCAATAACAAAGGAACAGTGGGAAAATATTTAACCCATTTTATGTTCTGTTTGATAAATTTCTTTCAACTGGTGAGTTAGCTTTAAATTATTGAAAAGTTTTAGCCAATCCTTCTTTAAAGCTTAAAGGCTCAAAGCCAAGTTCTCTTCTCGCTTTATCTATTTCAAACCCTGTTTTAGCGGGTCGCTTTGCAGGTTGAAAAAAATCTGCGGCGGTTACTTTTTTTATTAATGATTTGTTCAATCCTAAATAATCAGCAGTTTGAACAGCCATTTGATAAGGTGTTAAAATATCTTTTCCTGAAATATGAAAAATACCTGTTGCTCTTTTCTCAATTACAGAAACAATTCCACAGGCAAGGTCTTCCACATAAGTTGGAGTTCTTTGCTGATCATCTACTACACTGTACTCCTCTCCTTTCTCTAATTTTTCTTTCACAGCACTTAAAATGTTTTTTCTGCCTGTATGATTTTTACCATAAACCAAAACAGTTCTCACAATAGCCCAGTCATGTTCATAATCTTTTACTGCTTGTTCCGCTTCAAATTTTGTTCTGCCATAATAATTTACAGGGCGGGGAGCTTCTTCTTCTTTATACATTCCTGTATCGCCATCAAAAACAAAATCAGTGGAAACAAATACAAAGAATGATTTCAATTCTTCTGCATTAATGAGCAATTGTACAGTTCCCTCCACATTAACTAAGTAAGCCCTCATCTGGTTCATTTCACATTCATCAGGAATGCTCATGGCTCCGGCATGTACTACAACATCAGGCTTTGTTGCTTCAAAAACATCATGCAAAGAAAAAGGATCGGTAAAATCCATTTCAGTATAAGTGAAATTTTCTTTATCAATAAAAGGAAGACGACATTCACCCATGCCTGTCGCAATAACTGAATATTTTTTCTCCAGTAATTGCTGAACAAGATAATAGCCAAGAAAACCGTTTGCGCCAGTGATGAGGATTTTCATAATAAAAAAACCTCCTGAATATAGGAGGCTTTTGTGACCGCGATAGGATTCAAACCTATAACCTTCTGATCCGTAGTCAGATGCTCTATTCAATTGAGCTACGCAGCCAAATACTTAAACGTGGGCGGCAAAAATAAGGCAAAATCAAGTCTGTCCCAAAGGATATTAAAGATTATTCCATTCCTGGTTGTTTCAATATCCAACCAGTCTTTGCTTTTTCCTCATCCACCATCTTTTTTACATCGGCCAGTAGTTTTTTTGCATCGTACACAATTCCGTCTTTAATGGTGTATTTCACTCCACCCACTCTTACTGCTTTATTTTGTTCATTCAATTTAATAGCACCTGTTCCAAATAACACTTGCAAATTTTCTAATGGGTTTGCATCTACAATTACCATATCGGCAAGTTTACCAATTTCAAGGGTCCCTAAATCTTTTTCTATTCCCAGAGCTTGTG
>JANOJO010000285.1:0-3719 GCA_031418795.1 Bacteroidota bacterium
TGGCAGCTTGCTGGCGAACTTCGACGCCTGGCGTCGCAACGTGCCTGTCGACGCCGCGCAGGTGCTGGATCCGTTGTCGCACCTGTGGCAGGTGGCCGCGATCGCTCAGGGTGGCTTGCTGCTGGTGTTGATGATGTGGATATTGCGACCACACCCGCGCGTATTCCTGGCCGTGATCGCCCTGACAGGGCTCGGCTAGTTTAGGCCAACATTTTTTAAGTCCTGGATAAAATCCGGGTACATCCCGTAATGTGCAAGCCCGTCTATATTAAAATCAAAATCCCTGCCCTCGGGATAGGCGAAACTTCTTCTCATTTTTTCATTGGGGCCGTTTTCAAACTGCATCCACAGTTGATAAATCGGGTTCATTACAGCATAAAGCGCCAAAGTTCTTGGAGTTCGCAAATGCTCCTCCAGACTGTTAAATCCCCGAACACACATATATGCTGCTTTTCTTTCAGGCGGACAGTCATTGACAAGCTCACCAAATACATACTCAGGACATAATAAAACTTTAACATAATCTCCTTCAGGAGCCTGGCGAAATGCATGATAGAATCCTGTGGCAATGTTTTTTATTTTGTCCTGTTGCAAGCCGGTCCTTTCCACGCTGAGGAAACCGCCAGGTTGCCATGCATTATCTACAAATGAAATGCTTTTTGAAATGGCAATGGCTTCCCATATTTCTCTTTCTTCACTGGTAAGAAAAGATGGTTTTAAAAAACGGTGATAGTGATAGGTTTTTACAGGTACATCATATCTTACCCCATTTCTTTGCGCAAATGCATAACTCCTTCTTACTGTTTCTTCATCCCTTCCTCCTGTTTTAGTATTTAACACAGGGTCTCCTTCTAAGAAATATGCAGCATCCGTTCCAAATCTTGGAGATACTTGCGGGGCAAATCCATTAAAATCTGAGCCAAATGCAATTCCTTTTTCGCCGCCAGTTTTCTGCAAAATGTACCAGTACGCCTGAGCAAAGGATGAGCTGCCCCCAGCACTGTTATTAGTTACCGGGCAACCATCAGCATTTCTGACATTGTTTTGCTGGTTCATCAATCCAAACATTCCACCGGCATTATTTATTTCATCAGCTCTTGAATTGTAAATAGTGAATTCCGTTTTCAATCTCGGTTCCTTATCACTTCCACCTGTCTCATTTGCATCTCTTCTTAAGTCCCTTAAGTTGGTATGCCCCGAAATCATCGGGTAATTATTTCTGGCAAGCAAAGTCATTGCATCATTTTGTGATTTGTCACCCATATGATCTACATCTATTATCATTCCTTTTTTCATCAGGGCAATGATGTATTCCTGGCCTTTCAATGTAAGCCGGCCTGCATTTTTGTGATAAGTAAAGGATTCGTAACGATATTCAGCCGGTATATCATTTAAATAAAAAAATGGGATGGTGCCAAAACTTCTGGGTAATGTTCGCAGATTCTGCCGCATAAACTGGCGGTTCAATTTTACTGAAACCCTTGTTTCATCATTGCTGTTTCCTTCTTCTACATTAAATGCTGTTATCGGGCCATTGTAAGAAGGGCGGTTTACCAGGTCGTTATAAGAATTGAGGGCTGAATTAAAAACAGCGGCACTTCCCAAAGTGTTATTAATATTATGAATGGGGAAAACATGACGGATGCCAATAGTTTCAAGCCAGTGAATTTCTTCTTCAACAGAGTTAAAATACGAACCTGTTTCAGCCTGCTCCAAAGCAATCACCAATGCCATTTTATTATTAAGGATAATTTCTCTTGCCTGTTTGGGTGTGTAGGCTATCTGCAACCAGTCGCTGTTAAGGGCTACCAAACTTTTTAAAGCAGCAATTGCATTTTCAATATGGCGTTTGGCAGAACCCATTGTTCCATCTGGTGTAGTATTAAACTCCCAACTTTTTGCCACACCAACCGGCACTACCATCAGCCGTTGTCCTCCATCAAAACTTCTTTTTACCCAGCTTACATGCATGGTTTGATGTGCAAATGAATTCCATCTTGGAAAATCAATATAGTCGCTTATCTCAGGTTTGTCTGCCGGCGTATAATTACCATAATGCCTTGCTATAACATCTTTAGTAAACTGATAACCACATGCCTCAAATGCTGGGTTGTTCATAAGCCCAAATACAGCACCTGTAATTGCTCCGTCCAATGCACCGGTAGAAGCATCTGCCCCTGAAGCGGCCTGACCTAATGCGCCAAACATACTACCAGCACCAACACCAACAACCATTGGCACACTTGATGGTAACCATGCAATCCCAGTGGCAAGTACCGATGAAATGCACAATGCATTTCCAAGATCGGCCAACCTTTCAGGAATCCGGTTAAACGCTTTATTCTCAGTAATGGCCATTAATAAGCCGGGTGTAATAGCAGAAAGACCATGATTAAATCCATCACAAGGCGGAATGTCTATTCTTACATCACTGGTTTGCCAGTTACCACCCGGTCTTCCATGCATAAATCCATTTAAACCAATATGGTTCACCCAATGTGCATGGGTATCTGCAAATCCGAAAACAGGTTTGTCTTTATCGGCATATAAATTAAACCCATCTTTGCTGATAGAAATAAAATCACTCAGTAAATTTGATTGTTGAAAATCATCCGTATTAATATGTCCCCAGCTACGGCTACTATTATCAATAATTTCAATGCGGATAGTTTTATTGGCAAACTGGTGATTTAATTCTGCATCCAGATCAAACCAGTAACGGTATAACTCTTCCGTATTTAGCAGCGAAGTAACCCGGCTCACTCTTGCAAAGCCATCAGCCGTTTCTCCCCAAACACTTCTTTTGCCTGCGCCCCATGCCGCTTCATAATCAGTTTTTTTTACCTGCAGTTCTACATACAGTTTATTAATATCATTTCCGCCGCCCAATAAAAAATGCAGATAACGATTAGTAATTTTAATCGGCGACGAAGTAAGTGTGCCGGTAGCAGCGTCGCCATTTCCCTTTTCATAAGTGCCAATCCAAAAATCATTTTTAATACCAATAGGATAAGCTATGCCTTTCCAATAGTCTCCACCAATACCACCATTATCATATTTCATACTTAATAATACTCTTTCACTGGTTACCGTATTTCCCTGCACAGGTTGATTACTGAAAGCCGTGCCGGTGGCTGTCCATTTGGATAAGCCAAATTCAAAATCCGTATTTGTAAAAGTCTGGGCAGCGGCAAGTATGGCGGGGTCAATATGTGTTACGGGGTTATTATTATTGGCCGGTGTGTTATTAATTACAGTTCCTGGATTGTTAACTACAGCAGGTAAATTATTTATTATTGCCGGATTGATAATTGCGTTGCCGGCATTATTGTTAGTAACAACTAACACATTAAAAGCTGCGCCATCAGGAATAGAAGAACCGTTTACGTTTTTTACAATCCATTTTGCCAATGAGTTATTATACTCAACAGTAATCTCAGCGTTATTATAAACACCATTGCCCCCACCGGGGTTATACACCTGTGATGCATAAAAAGATGCAGAAGGTTTATTATTCAATGATGGATTATCCAAAACCAACTTTCCATTGTTTAAAGTATTTGACAATGCTTTTTGAGAAAATGAATTGGCATCTGCATTTTTCCAGGTAATAGAAAATGTAAGCCCTGCAGGCATTGTTGCAATATCCTGGTTAAATACTGCCCATTTACTTCCATTGTACCAAACGCCTACCGGATGGGGGTTTGCCGCTCTTGTTG
>JANOJO010000286.1:0-1671 GCA_031418795.1 Bacteroidota bacterium
TGTGTTCTTGTATTATATTCTATTTCATCCTGTATAAACTGAAAACCCGGAATACCAACAGCATCAAATGCAAGATGATCTGTACCACCTGTGTTACTAATAGTAACTGTGGATGCTCCTAAATCTTTAAACGGTTCCAGCCACTTAGTAAAAATTGGCGCTACCATTTTATTTCCCTGCATATAAACGCCGCGGATTTTTCCTGTACCATTATCTAAATTATAATACGCTGAAACTTTTGCATGATCAGCAGTTGGTTCCATTTTAGCCGGATCAGCAAAATGATTTTTTACATAATTGCGGCTGCCATGCAGTCCCTGTTCTTCACCACTCCACAATGCAATACGAATAGTGCGGCGTGGTTGAAATCCTGTAGCTTTTAAAATTCTCAGTGCTTCCATCATCACTGCACAGCCTGCTGCATTATCAGTAGCACCCGTAGCAGCATGCCAACTATCTAAATGTCCGCCCAGCATTACTAATTCTTCCTTCAAAGATGGATCAGTGCCGGGAATTTCTGCAACTACATTATACCCTTTCAAATCTTCTTTGAAAAATTTAGTTCTTACTTCAGCTTCTATTGTTACCGGCACACCGGCTTCTATTAATCTTTGAATTCTTAAATAATCATCTGAAGAAAGTACAACACTTGCAGGAGCTTCTTCCGAATCTTTTGCATATGTACCTCCGCTGCTTACAAAAAGAGTTCCGTCATTTCCACTGGCAGTCATGGCTAATATCAGAGCAGGTTTTTCTTTATTTATCATTTCTGTCATACGGCGCTGCAACATAAATTGATTTGCCTGTGGATTATTTCCCCCTTGTCTTCCGCCACCTCCTTGTCCGGGTTGGCGGGGTGGTGGAGGTTCTGCTTTTGCCATTTTTTCTAAACTGGAATCAGCAAATCGATTTCCATCAGCAGCAAAAGATGGTTTTAATTGTGCCGGTGACCATGTCATCACAATTTTTCCTTTCAATGTGCCTGCATATTTCATCAACTCAACACTATCTTTTGCTTTAATCAAAATCACTTGTCCTTTTAATGATTTTTTTCCGGGTGTGCTTCCTGTCCAGGCACGGGGCATTGCAATTAGCGGAACATAATATGGAGCTGTCATTGCTATATAACATTTTTCCTGTTGCCATCCTTTTCCAAATTCGCCCCAGGGTTCCAGGTTTGCATTGGCAAGTCCCCATTCAGTTAATTTATTTTTTGCCCAATTGGCTGCTTTCATATAACCGGGAGATGCAGTAAGCCGTGGCCCGCTTATATCGGTAAGGTACAAGGCTGTTTCCATTACTTTGGAATTTTCAAGGCCTTCTTTGCGGATCTTGTTCACCATGTCCATATCTAATTTTTCATCCTGTGCAAATGAAAATTGTACAGTGAGTAATGAAATAACAAGAAAGAAAAATAGTTTTTGCATGAGTTTATTTTTTTAAGGCGGGTAAGTTAAGTTATTTTGTTGTTCTTACAGACTGAAATTAACAGGGGGAAAAATTGCATCTATTTATTTCAACAGCAGATTGATAAATATGGTGTACATACTGCCGGGTTGCCAGGCGCTGTTTTTTGTATCTCTGAAAATATTTTCTCCTTCCTGGCTGCCCATAAAAAAAAATGAAGGCACATCCGACAGCGGGCGGGTGCAGGAAATAATTTCAAATCCG
>JANOJO010000287.1:0-1691 GCA_031418795.1 Bacteroidota bacterium
GTGGGAAAATTTAGATCAAATAAAAGTTTGGATTAAAGATTATACAAAGGCTATTAAAGCAGGTTATCCAAGGGTCCCTGACGTAATAAATTTCTCGACAACTCAAATGACCCAATTCGAAGGTTCAATAACAGAACCCGAATTGGATGCTGTAGTAAAATATATTACTGAATGGAAGCCGCCTGTAATAGATGAAGTAGTAGTTAACGGTAAACCAGAAGAATCAGGCGGCGGCGCATTATTATTTGGTATTATCTCCCTTATCATGGCCATCATTGCCATGTTGCTGATGCATGTAAACAGCAACCTGAAAAAACTTAGTGATGATGCAGAAGGAAACCTTAGACCAGAGCCGGTAGCATTTTATAAAAACAAAGCCTATATCGCTTTATTTGCAATTGCATTTTTTATTGTTGGCGGTTATTATGCCACCAAAGGCGCCATAGATTTTGGCCGCCAGAAAAATTATCAGCCGGAACAACCAATATATTATTCTCATAAAGTACATGCCGGCATCAATCAGATTAATTGTCTTTATTGCCATGGCGCTGCTATGGACAGCAGGCATGCCGCCATACCATCTACCAATGTGTGTATGAATTGTCATAAAACAATTACTACTTACGAAAAAGGCCCGCAGCTTATTGATGAAGCCGGTAATGAAATAAATGAGAATGCCGAGATAGAAAAACTTTTTGAATATGCAGGCTTTGATCCAAAAAACCCAAGTGCATGGGATCCTTCAAAAGCAAAATCAATTCCCTGGACAAAAATTCATAACCTGCCCGACCATGTTTACTTCAATCACTCACAACATGTAAAGGCCGGCAATGTGCAATGCCAGAGCTGCCATGGTGAAATTAATAATATGGATGAGGTGTACCAGTTTTCTGAACTGAGCATGGGCTGGTGTATCAACTGTCATCGAGATACAAAAGTTGATTTTAATAAAGTGGACAGCTTAGGCAGAAAAACAGGCAACCAGTTTTACAGCATTTATGAAAAATTTCATAATGATATAAAGAGTGGAAAGATGGATAGTGTAACAGTAAAAGATATTGGCGGATTGGAATGTCAGAAATGTCATTATTAAGACACCCCAAACCCCTAAAGGGGCCTAAGGCGGTCGTTTAATAATTTGAAATATTTTATAACCAACTCTGAAGTTTTGGTTTTTTGAAAATGTGAAGTGTATTTAAAAATTCAGAGTGTAAATAGTCCGCCAGTCGGCGGATTGGGGTTTTTTATTATGAGCGAAAACAAATATTGGCAAAGTTTCGGAGAGCTGAAAGGAAGCGAGGAACTGGAAAAAAAGATTCAGAATGAATTCCAGGAAGATCTTCCTTTTGAAGACCGTAGTGGTAAAGGCTGGCTCGATGCTACCTCACCCCGCCGGGACTTTCTGAAATATCTTGGCTTCAGCACTGCTGCGGCTGCACTTGCTGCCGGTTGTAAAACGCCGGTGAGAAAAGCAATTCCTTTTGCCAATAAACCGGCTGATATTGTTCCGGGTGTTGCAAAATATTATGCTACAACTTATGTGCAGGATGGCGATGTGTTACCAATACTTGCTAAAGTAAGAGATGGCCGCCCAATAAAAATTGAAGGAAACGATTTATGCTCTTATACAAATGGAGGTACATCAGCAAGGGCACAGGCATCCGTACTTGATCTTTATGATACCTACCGCC
>JANOJO010000288.1:0-1763 GCA_031418795.1 Bacteroidota bacterium
TTTTAAAACAAAACCCATGCATGTTTTCAAGAAAGCCATGCAGTTCTTCCATCTTTTTTACTTTATCCACGATCAGCACAAATAATTTCCCCGCCTGCTTCAGCCGGGCTTTGTTGGTTGCTGTTTGTATAAACGAAAGTATTTGCTGAAAGGTTTGCGATTCATAATATGGAGAGTCGTGCCTGTTAATAAAATAACAGCGCAGTGTTTCCTGTTTCAAACTCATTTTTTCAAAACCTAAAGCAACTGCCAGTTTGCGGCAGCGAACGGTAATAAAAAGATCATTCACCTGCTGCGGCAAAGAGCCGAAGCGATCTTTCATTTCATCTTCCATCAGCTTCAGTTCTTCTTCCGATTCACAATTATCTAAGCGCTGATAAAGTGATAAACGTTCGGTAATGCTTTCCACATATTCATCAGGAATCAGTATTTCAAGATCAGTATCAATCATGCAGTCCTCCACAAAATCATCCTGTTTTGAAATTTCTTCTTTAAACAAATCTTTGAAATCACTTCTTTTTAATTCACGGATTGATTCATCTAAAATTTTCTGGTACATTTCAAAACCAATCTCAGCCATGAACCCACTCTGTTCGCCACCCAGTAAATTTCCTGCACCACGAATGTCCAAATCCCTCATGGCAATCTGGAAACCGCTGCCCAATTCACTGTGTTGTTCTAATGTCTGCAATCTTTTTCTTGAATCATCGGGCAGGCTGCTCAACGGTGGCGATAGCAAATAACAGAATGCTTTTTTATTACTGCGCCCCACTCTGCCACGAAGCTGATGCAGATCACTTAAGCCAAACTGGTGTGCATTGTTTACAATAATCGTATTCACATTGGCAATATCCACCCCACTTTCTACAATATTTGTGCAAACAAGCACATCATATTTTCTATCTATAAAATCAAGAATATGTTCTTCTAATTCATGGCCTTCCATTTGGCCGTGTGCAATGCCAATACTAAGATCAGGACAAAGTCCGCGGATGATGGCCGCCATTTCTGGCAAACTTTGTACACGGTTGTAAATAAAAAATATCTGCCCGCCTCTTTCTGTTTCAAAATAAATGGCATCACGAATTATATCTTCATTATACACCATCACTTCGGTTTGTATCGGCTGACGGTTGGATGGTGGTGTATTTATTAAAGTCAGATCTCTTGCACCCATCAAAGAAAAATGAAGTGTTCTTGGAATTGGAGTAGCAGTAAGCGTCAAACAATCAACCGCGGTTTTCAACGTTTTTATTTTTTCCTTATGCCCCACACCAAATTTTTGTTCTTCATCAATTACCAGCAGGCCGAGGTCTTTATATTTTACATCTTTACCCAGCAAACCATGTGTGCCGATGATGATATCTATTTTTCCTTCTTCTAATTTCTTTAGTGTTTCCTTTCTTTGTCTGGCAGATTTGAAACGGTTTATATAGTCAACAGTTACCGGAAAATCTTTTAACCGATCACTGAAAGTTTTGAAATGCTGAAAAGCAAGAATAGTTGTTGGCACAAGCACAGCTGCCTGTTTTCCATCCACACAGGTTTTGAATGCTGCACGAATAGCAATTTCAGTTTTTCCAAAACCCACATCACCGCAAACCAACCTGTCCATGGGCGAAGCAGACTCCATATCTTTTTTTACATCTGCCGATGCTTTGCTTTGATCAGGTGTGTCTTCATAAATAAAAGATGCCTCCAGTTCCGTGTGCATATAATTATCCGCCGAATGTTGAAAGCCCAGTTGCGCTTTTCTTTTTGCA
>JANOJO010000289.1:0-1512 GCA_031418795.1 Bacteroidota bacterium
TTGCGCCAACAAGGTTGTAAGCTGATTTTTTATAAAAAAAGAATTTACTGCCATTATAAGATTGTGGCGCATAGCATCATCACACTTTATTTCTTTACTTAATTTAAGACAATGTGGTCAAAAATGGTTGGTGGAAACTGATTAAAAGTTAGTGGTGAAAAGGGTTTCAATGAAGTAAATTGAAACCCTTTTCAATTTTAACTATTATGGCAAAAAAAATCATGCTGGGGTTGCAGCAGCAAATCTGTAATTCGATGGGGTAGAAGAAATGGACACCAACGGTATAAATGTAATAACTGCGGTCTTCTATTTCAATGGGATAACAAATCAGTACAAGACGCAAATCGTTTTGTTTGGTTTACAAAGTGGGTAATGGATAGACGGGTCTATCGCAATCTTCGAGGTGAAATGCAGATGAGCAGCAGAAGCATCGGCAGGCTATTCAAAAAGTATCTCGCAAAAGCGCCGCAAATTTCAGTTAAGCATAAAACACATGTTCACTTATTAATTGATGGCACTTATTTTCCCAATGACATGTGTTTAATTTTATACTACGACCATGATATTCGTCATGTTCAGTTGTACAGAACCTCTAACCAGGAAAAGTTCAGGGAAATTTATCAAGACCTGCAAGCTTTAAAATTGTTAGGCGTGCAAGTGTATAGTGTGACATGCGATGGGCATAAATCAATTATAAAAGCAGTTACCAAAGTATATCCGAATACAATTATTCAACGATGCATTGTTCATGTAAAACGCCAGTGTGGCCGGTATTTAAGCAAACGGCCAATGCTCGAAGCAAGCAAAGAATTACTTAGAATTGTAAACAAACTTACAGCAGTTAAAACAATTGAAGAGTGCTCATTGTGGTTATTATCCATACATGATTGGTATCAGCAATACAAAGATTTTTTGTTTGAAGAATCTTTTAATGAACAAAGAAATGAATACCGAAAGACTCACGAAAAATTATATAGCGCCTATACTCATCTGCATGAAGCTATTCCCTATTTATTCTGCTACATTGACGACCACGAAATACCGGCAACAACAAATCGGTTAGAAAGTTTCTTTAAACATCTTAAAGAGAAATTATTGCTTCATAGCGGACTTCGTTTAGAAGCTAAAAGGGGATTTATTAAATGGTATTTGCATTTTAAGAATAATAAATTCTTTTAAGTTTTTTAAGCCATAGGGTTAGCCGATAAAATAAAAGGAGCTGAATAACTCAACTCCTTTTTTATCGTCTAACATCAACTTTATTGCTGGCAGGTTGCTCTTCAGCAGAGCCTACTTCCTCTTCAAGTTGACACACAAAGTTCAAATGATAAATCAACAAAATCACCAACCATTTTTGACCACATTGCCTAATATTCAGATCATAAATTATAGCCATAGCTCATATAATACAGACCGCCAACATACGGGCTTCCAAAACCAGTTCTGCGGTATGTGTTTCCAATATTAGAACCACCAATGCGAACAATACTTTTAGATTTTGGCATACGGTAA
>JANOJO010000290.1:0-2085 GCA_031418795.1 Bacteroidota bacterium
GGAGCCAATGTTCCAGGCTGAATGGATGCTATAATTACGTTATTATCCGGATCAGAATCATTTGTCAAAATATCCCAGTAGACTACGTTATTTACTATTCCATCTCCTATTTTTGGCACAATATTACGGTGTAATAAAAAACCTTTTTATATGAACGCTATATATCCATTTCCGCTTAAACTCTATCCGATTAAGGATAATTTTATTTCGCTGCATAATTTTTTGAAAAATATTTATAGTGAGAAAAAAGAATGCCTTACGGGAGGCATTTCACTTCTTAAAGGATTATTTGAGGCAACTGATAAAATAGCCTGTTATGCTAATATTTTTATAACCCCTGTTAATAATTTTTTGAAAGACTTATCTCAAATGGAAGAAGATTTTCGTAATCAACACCTGAATGCTGGAGGGTATTTTATTTATATGGAAGGAAAGCTGCTTAATGAAAAGGAAGTTCTTTCACTCCCAATGGAAGAAAATTATTAACCAGGTAAAAACATTTGAACATTTTCTGCGGCCGGGGTTCGTGTCTTCACCATAACTGTTCGGAAGATTATGATGAGTTTTGGAATAGGACTTTCTTTGCTTTCTGTATATTCCCACCACATAAAATTACTATGTGGTAGATGATATCCCGCTCAAGCTCCTGAGAAAATTTCTGTTTGGCTATTTTAAATCCTTTTAGCTTTCTTTCTTTTTTATATTGCTGTAGTAATATGGCTACTGTCATAGTTATATAGAGTATAGCCCTGATCCCATTTTCAGTTCTGTTTATCAGATGGCTGAAATTGAGATGTTGCTTTATAAATTTGAAAAATACTTCTATATCCCATCTTGACTTGTAAATTTCTGTTATCTCCTTTACATCAATAGTTTTTATATTGGTTATAAAGGTCAGCGGCTCTTTATTTTCCTTTTTGATAGCCTTTATCAAACGGACGGGATACTTGCTTCTTTTGCTATACATCGTGTATAGATACACCCAACTATCGCTGATAATTTTTAGAGTAGGAGTAGAAATGTTTTTGACAATAGTGTTACTCTTATACATTGTTTGCTTTGGATCATTACTTATTCGTGATATAAAGTGGATTTTATCTTCAGTTAATTTATCATAATTATCCCTGGATGTAATTCCCCGGTCAAATACATTTATCTTCCTGCTGCCGGCCCGGTTATGAGCAATCATGCTTTCACTCAATGCGACATTTTCGCTATTGTGAGTTTGGTCGTTATAGAAATAAACAGCCTCCGGTATGTTAGTAAAGCCAATTGTGTATTTAAGCAACCTGTATTTATCGGCATCTCCACCTTTTAAGCGATAACCTATCTGAAGTAATTTGCCTGATAAAGAAACTATCGTGGAATCAAAACGTATAACAGCACTTTTTTCTTTGCCCAATGCTTCGCTATAGGCGGTTACGCAAGCATTGAAAATCTGCTGAAAATACTCCCATTTAATCTTACCTAACCTTTCGCTGATAGAACTGTAACTAATAGTACCGGAAGAAGAGCTGCCAGCCAAACTCTGAAATACCGCTGATTCAAATGCCGACTGCATACCCCGAAGACTATTGTCTTTTTCAGTAACCATACAATAAACCAGCAACTTAAAAATCAATTGCCCCTGCAGCTTTTTGGTATATTTATCTACCCCTGAAGAAACAGCAAATTTGTTTAATAACTTATCCGGAACAAATGACAATAGACTACTGATCATTTCCATGTTTCAAATTTCTTTTCAAAGAACTAAACCATCTCCGCTTAACAAAGGACTATTTATCAACGTAGCTGGATAACCTATAGATTACACAAAAATTTCTTCCGAACAGTTATGGTCACCCCACCTACAACAAAAAATAAACCATCAGTATAGGGGGCTTATTTTTTCCCTCTTAGTCCTGGGTCTTTAACTAGCGGCTCCATAATAAAAAGAAATGATGATACAGGCATTACCAGATGTTTATCATAAGATTGATTTTGCAACAGCAGTAACTTTCATCAAAATCCAGATGATGAAATACTTTTTACCACTTATTATACTACTGTATAATGGGTTTACTGTAACAGCCCAGGAAAAAAAAA
>JANOJO010000291.1:0-11026 GCA_031418795.1 Bacteroidota bacterium
GGCGGTAGGTATCATAAAGATCAAGTACGGATGCCTGTGCCCTTGCTGATGTACCTCCATTTGTATAAGAGCATAAATCGTTTCCTTCAATTTTTATTGGGCGGCCATCTCTTACTTTAGCAAGTATTGGTAACACATCGCAATCCTGCACATAAGTTGTAGCATAATATTTTGCAACACCCGGAACAATATCAGCCGGTTTATTGGCAAAAGGAATTGCTTTTCTCACCGGCGTTTTACAACCGGCAGCAAGTGCAGCCGCAGCAGTACTGAAGCCAAGATATTTCAGAAAATCCCGGCGCGGTGCGGTGGCATCGAGCCAGCCCTTACCACTACGGTCTTCAAAAGGAAGATCTTCCTGGAATTCATTCTGAATCTTTTTTTCCAGTTCTTCGCTTCCTTTCAACTCGCCGAAACTTTGCCAATATTTATTTTCGCTCATAATAAAAAACCCCAATCCGCCAACTGGCGGACTATTTACACTCCGAACTTTTATACTCACTTCACATTTTCAAAAAACCAAAAGCTCAGCGTTAATTAAAAAAAATATTTCAAATTTATAAACGACCTCCGTAAGCCCCCTTTAGGGGGTTTGGGGGGTGTTTTAGTAATGACATTTCTGACATTCCAATCCACCAATATCTTTCACCGTCACACTATCCATCTTTCCACTCTTTATATCATTATGAAATTTTTCATAAATGCTGTAAAACTGGTTGCCTGTTTTTCTGCCCATGCTGTCAACCTTATTAAAATCCACCTTTGTATCACGATGACAATTGATACACCAGCCCATACTCAGTTCAGCAAACTGATAAACTTCATCCATATTATTTATTTCACCGTGGCAACTCTGGCACTGCACATTGCCGGCCTTTACATGTTGTGAGTGATTGAAGTAAACATGGTCGGGCAGGTTATGAATTTTTGTCCAGGGAATTGATTTTGCTTTTGAAGGATCCCATGCAGTTGGATTTTTAGGATCGAAGCCTGCATATTCAAAAAGTTTTTGTATCTGCGCAGTACCATTTATTACATTGCCTGCATCATCTTTTAGTTCAGGCCCTTTTTCATACGTTTGAATTGTTTTATGACAATTCATACACACATTGGTAGATGGAATGGCGGCATGCCTGCTATCCATAGCTGCGCCGTGGCAATAAAGACAATTTATCTGATTGATGCCCGCATGTACTTTATGCGAATAATAAATTGGTTGTTCAGGTTGATATTTTTTCTGGCGGCCAAAATCTATGGCGCCTTTGGTGGCATAATAACCACCAACAATAAAAAATGCAATGGCGAATAAAGCGATATAGGCTTTGTTTTTATAAAATGCTACCGGCTCTGGTCTGTGACTGCCTTCCGCATCATCACTAAGTTTTTTCAGGTTGCTGTTTACATGCATCAGTAACATGGCAATGATGGCCATGATGAGAGAGATGATTCCAAATAATAATGCGCCGCCGCCTGATTCTTCTGGTTTATCGTTAACTACTACTTCATCTATTACAGGTTCCCATTCAGTAATATATTTTACTACAGCATCCAGCTCGGGTTCAGTTATTGAACCTTCAAATTGTGTCATTTGAGTTGTGGAGAAATTTATTACTTCAAGAGCTCTTGGATAACCGGCTTTAATTGCTTTTGTATAATCTTTAATCCAAACTTTTATTTGATCTAAATTTTCCCACTTTCCCTCTACTCCATCAAGGTTTGGCCCGGTTAAATCTCTGCCCATAACATGACAACTGGCACATTTACTTATGAACACGGCTCTGCCATCCTGAGCATAAATATTTACAAAAGAAAAAAGAAAAAAAGAAAGAAATAACAGTACACGTTTTGGTGCTAAAAATTTTTCTGGAATCATAGAAGCAGTTGATCTGAAAAATGTGGATAAAAAATCTTGACCCGTGCAAAAATAAGTAATGGACTTAACAAAACTTCAACAGCTTAAATTTTTTTTGAAGCCAGTGCCAGCTTGTATTTCAAAAGATTCGGAACAGTTGTTGGCACAAGTTCATTTCTGTTTGTCATTACTCTGTCAATGATGTTACTTGTTTTATTTTTTATCCATATGCAAGCTTGTTTTCCCGATTTTTGCTGCTACAAAAAAAATTGTCCCCGCATGTTTGATAAATTAAAACTGAAATGGAAAGTAAACGGATTCCAATTAGTTCTTATCCTCTGCACTTTTGCCATTGGCGGCAGCGCTACAGGATTTGCCGGCAAAAAGATTATGAACCTGCTGGCTATTGAGCAGGATTGGCTTTTTGCTATTCTATATATTATACTCATCACCATCATCTGGCCGCTGGCTGTAATAATTGTAAGCATCCCTTTTGGGCAGTTTAAGTTTTTTATAAAATATATCAGGAAGATTGGTGTGAAGATGGGAATAGTGAAGCCAGAAGTATGAGGTACGATGTACTGGCAACCATGCCACGGTTTAAAACCGTGGCACGGTTCATACATTGTTCATAGCCATTACTTTATTCTTGCCAGTTCCGCTTCTGCAGCAATAAAACCAAAACTTGACCATTGATTTCCCGCCACTACTTTTTCAAACATCTCTTTTGCTTTTTGTTTTTTTCCATTCAGCAGGTAATAAGTGCCGAGGGCAAAACCAAGTGTGGAGTTGCTGAGCGTTTCCTGGTTCTGTGTTTTTTCCACCAGTATAGTTTCATCGCCGGTTTTATACATTATTAATATATCATAGTAATCGTGGTTCTCTATTATTTCCATATCGCCGGAAACTATTTTCAGCCGCTCTTCCACATCTTTATTTTTTCCCAGTTTGCGCAGGGTAATGTTCAGCCAGTTGAGTGTGGCCACCCGCATATCATCGTTGTCAGAAATATCAAGGCATTTTTCAAAAGCAAGCAGGGCAAGCCTGTACTCAGCTTTCAGATAATATGCCAGGCCGAGATGATACCATATATTAGTATGCATGGTGCCGGTGGGTATATTCATGGCATTGGGAATTCCATCTGCTTCTATTTCATCAATCTCATCTTTTATAAGTTCAGTTGCTTTTTTAAGATCGGCTATCGCTTTATCAAAACAACGGAGCGTAATATAGCGGTGGCCGCGGTGGCGGTAAAATCTTGCATTTGCCGGAAACTGGCTTATGCCCTTTGTATAAATTTCAATGGCTTCTTTATAATTGCCTATGTAAGCCGTGCGGCGGCCATACCATATTATATGCTCCGGGTTGGTGTTATCCGTTCTGTATTTTTTTTCTGCGGAACTTAGATGTTTCAGAAAATCCTTTTTTACAGAGTCGCTCAGTACAGGCATGGGGTGCTGTTTGTCTTCGCAGTTTTCTGTTTGGGAAAAAGCAGCAAAAGATGATGCAACAAATAAACTGGTATAAATAAATTTTCTCATACTGAAAAGTTACAACTTTGCTGCGTTGAAAAAAAGATAAATGAAACGAATAGCCATATTTGCATCGGGGGCGGGTTCTAATGCTGAAAAAATTATTGAACACCTCACCCCTAACCCCTCTCCGAAGGAGAGGGGAACAGCGAGCCTCAAAGAAATTGAAGTGGCTTTAATTGTTAGTAATAAACCAGATGCCGGTGTTTTAAAAATTGCCCAAGCAAATAATATTCCCACTCTAACAATTGAAAAAGAAAAATTTTTTCGAGGCAATAGTTATATAGATGAGCTGAATGCTGCCGGTATTGATTTTATTGTTCTGGCTGGTTTTTTATGGAAAATTCCTGCTGCATTAATAAAGGCTTATCCAAAAAAAATTATCAATATACATCCCGCATTATTGCCTGGCTATGGTGGTAAGGGTATGTACGGCATGTATGTGCATGAAACAGTAATTGCCAATAAAGAAAAACAAAGTGGCATTACCATTCATTATGTAGATGAACACTATGACAACGGTGATATTATTTTCCAGGCCACTTGTGCAGTAAAAGAAGGCGAAACGCCGGAAATGCTTGCAAGGCGTATTCATTTATTAGAACATGAACATTACCCACTGGTCATTGAAAAACTATTGTCTGAATAATTTATGCTCACGTTTTTTTAACAGCTTTTATACCACCCGTTTCAATTTTTGTTTGTTCTTTGCTTTTTTATAAAACAATTTTTAGTTGAAGCTATTTTTACATACTTGTTTTCTTTTATTACTTACTTTCTTCTTTTTACCGAAAGAATCGGCGGCTCAGTATTTTAAGCTGCGGGGAAATGTATATGACAGTACAAAAACTTATCCCCTGTCTTCTGTTACAGTATTAACCACCTCGGGCAAAGGCGCCACAACTGATATGTTTGGCAGGTATGAAATAGATGTAAAAGAAAGCGACTCTGTTTGGTTCAGCTACCTTAATAAGCCTACCGTAAAATATTCTGTTGCAAAAATTTTTGATGCCCGGCAATTCGATATTGCCCTGCATATTTATGTACCTGTGCTGAAAGAAGTGGTGATAAGGCCACGCAATTACAAAATGGATTCTTTGCAAAACAGGCTGGACTATGCAAAAGCTTTTGACTGGCAAAAACCAAAGCTGCGTGCCAATGTGGGTTCTGATTATGGATCCGCTGTTGGTTTTGATCTGAATGAAATTATCCGCATGTTTCAGTTCAGAAGAAATAAAAGCATGGAAAAATTTCAGGAAAGATTGCTGCAGCAGGAGCGGGATAAATTTATTGACTACCGATTTAATAAAGGACTTGTACTGCGGCTTACCGGCCTTACAGGTGAAGTTAGGGATAGTTTTATGCTTCGCTGCCGGCCCACTTACGAATTTTGTTTGCTGGTAACTGAGTACGAATTTCAGGCATGGATAAAAGAATGTTTTGAAAAGTTTAGGCTGCAAACAAATAACGGCGAAATAAAAAAAACTGAATAAGCATTGCTGGCTGCAAGGCAAACCCGGTTCATATTATTTTCTGCAATTAATCCTATCTTTCTGCCTTCATTAATTAATTTAATTTTTATGAAAAGAATTTTCTTTTTGTCTGTTTCTATTTTGCTACTGCAGTTTACCGGTGTTTCTCAAAATGGCGGCGCTTCTGTTATTAAACAAAAATCAACTGCACTGCAAACGGCAAAACCTGAAACCGTTGGTTTTTCGTCTGAAAGATTAAAACGCATTGATGCCAATATTAATGAGTGGATAAATAACGGCAGGCTGAATGGTTGTGTCGCATTAATAATAAGAAACGGAAAAATTGTTTATCATAAAGGCTTTGGTTTTGATGATGAAGAAAAAACAAAGGCCATCCGTACAGATAATATTTACCGCATTGCATCGCAAACAAAAGCTATTACCAGCACGGCCATCATGATGTTGTATGAAGAAGGAAAATTTTTACTGGATGATCCCATTTCAAAATACATTCCTGAATTTACAAAACAACAGGTGCTTGATAAATTTAATGAGGCCGACAGCAGTTATACCACATTGCCTGCAAAAACAGAAGTGACCATCCGGCAATTGCTTACACATACATCGGGCATTGCATATTCACAAATAGGAAGTAAAGAAGCCAATGCCATTTTTGCAAAAACAACTATTACTGCCGGCATTGGTGTGGCAAAAGGAAAACTGCTGGCTGACGATATGAAGAAGCTGGGCAATATACCATTGATGCATCAGCCAGGAGAAAAATTTACTTATGGATTAAATACAGACGTGTTGGGATATTTGGTGGAAATAATCAGCGGCATGAGGCTGGATGAATTTTTTCGTAAAAGAATTTTTGAACCGCTGGGTATGAACGATACTTATTTTTATTTGCCGCAGTCAAAACAAAGCCGGTTAGTTACACTTTATGAAGAAGTGGATAAAAAACTTGTAGTTGCAAAACCAGTAACAGAACAGAACGGAGTTTTTCTTATTGATTATCCAAATACAGAAGGCACCTATTATTCAGGAGGCGCAGGGCTTTCTTCTACGGCGCTTGACTATGCTGTTTTTTTACAAATGATTTTGAATGGTGGAGAGTATAATGGTAAAAGAATTTTGTCACGCAATACAGTTCGTATGATGACCATGAACCAGATTGGTGATATAGGCCGCGGCGCTAATAAATTCGGATTGGGTTTTGGAATCACAACGGAAAAAGGAAGTTCAATTCTACCAACACCCGAAGGAGTGTTTGAGTGGGGTGGTGCATTTGCCACTACCTATTGGGCAGATCCAAAAGAAAATTTAATAGGAATTATTTACCGGCAGCTTTGGAAAACAACACATGGAGAAGCGGCTAATAAATTTAAAGTATTAGTGTATCAGGCGCTGGAGTGAGGGAAAAGCTGCATTTATCCTCCAGCTAAAGCTGGAGGCAATTCAAATAAAATAACTTCAAAGAACTAAATACAATTTGAAAACATGGAAGTTCATACACATGCACATACCGCAAGAAAAAAATGGACACATTATTTCTGGGAATTTTTTATGTTGTTTCTGGCTGTGACTGCCGGCTTCTTTATGGAAAACCAAAGAGAACATTATGTAGAACGGCAACGGGCACACGAATTTGCCGAATCACTTATCGCTGATTTAAAAAAAGATACCACACAATTAATTTCAGAAATTCAGCAAATAGATTTTGTAGCGCCTCGTATTGACAGCTTTCGAAACCTGGCACAATCTAAAAATACAGGAGATTTACCCGGGGGCACCTGGTATTATTATGCACGGTTCACCAGCTGGTATTTCAGTTTTAACTCAAATAATGCCACTATTCAGCAACTCAAAAGCTCCGGTTCACTCAGGTATTTTAAAAATAAAGAAGTTGCCAATGCAATAGCACAGTACGATAAAATCTGCCAATCAATAAAGGATCTGTATAATTATGAGCAGCCAATTATTAATACTACAATTGAACTTAGAAATAAAATTTTTAATGCGGCTTATTTTGAAAGCGTCTGGGATTTTAAAACGCCCCGTGAAAAAATTGATTCCTTTAAACAAAAGGAAATAAAATTCCTTAACAACAATGCTGCAATGCTGGTTGAATTGGCAAATTATTGTCAAATCAGTGTATATGATTACAGAGGAAGAAAGAATGAATACCTGAAAGTGCTTAAACTCGGAAGCGATTTAATAAATCTTCTTAAAAAAGAATATCATTTAAAATAAAAACTATGGAACAAACAACACTCGGCATTGGCACCAGACTTCAACACACACATTACGGCCCCGGTGTAATCGTCGGCATACGTTATGCTGCTTATCTTATTTCTTTTATTAATCATGGTATAAAAGAAATAGATAAAACAGATGACAAGCTGGATGAAATAATTCCTGAAAATGTAACTGTAGAAATAGAAACAGTAAGTGATGTTGAAAAATCTTTGTTGAAAATTTTAAGGCTATGGGGCGGGATTATAGAACATGTTCCCCTGGGAGATAAATGGCATGGCGGAATGATGCTGCTGCAACCTGCAGACAAAACATTAAAACCAAAAGAAATTCCTATTGATGATTTTTTTCATAAAGTGGTAATGTTGCGGGACAGGCTAAGAGTACTGGAACAAAACATCAACAGCAATAAAAAACTTGGCGATGAAGATAAAGTGAACATGCAGCAATACATCACCCGCTGCTATGGCTCACTCACAACTTTCAATGTTTTATTCAGAAACAAAGAACAGTGGTTTGTGGGAGATAAAGGGGAATAAATTTTTATGCTGTTGATAAACATTTTTTGCAGGCAAGTAGTATATCAACCTGTATGCCGGAACAGTTACAATCTAAAAAAAGTAAATTAAAAATTTAATACCAGGCAATTCCACATCAAAAATCCAAACAACTCTGAATTATTTTCTTCCATTCAGGTGTGGCGAGTTTTTCCGGAGTTAGTACAATTGCATCAACAGGATTAGGATATATGTTTTCTATTTTAAAAAGCATACACTCACAATAGTTTTTTGATTTTTCTTCAGTCAATCCGCCTTTTTGAGCAGATTCAATACAAGTAGTTAAAAATGGAGCACGGTCTTTATTTGTCCAAAATCCCCCCAGGCAACTTTTAATATCTTTTTGCCAATCGGCAGATTCCATATCAGCTTCTGTTATTTTAGCAGCCTCATCAATAGTTGGATATTTTATTTCTATTTTTTCCTGCATACAATAGCAATAAAACCGGGCAGAGTCTTCACTCATGTTTTCCTGGGCGGTCTTTATACATTCGCTGATAAATGCATAACGCTCTACAGATGGCCAGCCTTTTTTTTCTCCCGTTGTTTGGGCAAAAGAGTTGCTGATAAACAGTATTGAAATGAACAAACAGGTGAGTTGTATTTTTTTCATACTGCAAAATACAAATTCATTTTTGGGGCAAAATTATTTCGTCTTATTTTTTCAGTTTATTTTTTTAAAATCATCAATCCCGGTAATTCAATGCAGGCTTCCTGTCGCCAAGTAAAGGTTTGTAAACAAATTTTTCTCCTTTGAGTTTTTTCCACTCTGTTGTTGCCTGTTCAATCAGTTTGGGATTGGTAAAAAGATCGAACCCTGTTAATGCAATGGTTTTGGCAGCTACCATCATCCCTTTAGTTCCTATTTCTGTTCCGCCGCAGGCTACAGCTTGCCAGCTATGTGCCGGTGTACCTGGAATCCACGTTGCAATGCGTAATCCCACAGTTGGCACTATCCAGCTTACATCGCCTACATCAGTAGAGCCGCCGCTGCGTCCTTCATTTTTAAATGAATCAATTTTTGCCGCATTGGTTAAAGGTGGATTCACCGGACTGATAAAACTTTCCTGCAATTTTTTTCCAAAAGCCAACTCTTCATCGCTGTACGTTATACCACCCACTGCAATAAGATTGGCATACATGAGTTTTGCCAGCGATTCTAAAGGCAACAAATCATATACACCGCCAGTCACTTCATAATCCATTTTTGTTTCTGTGCCGGTAGCGGCTCCGTTGGCAGCTTTTATAATCCGTTCAAAGATGCGGGCCAGCTCATCTCTCTTTGGATGGCGGGTATAATAATATACTTCAGCAAAATCAGGTACTACATTTGGTGCATTACCGCCTCTTGTAATTATATAATGTATCCTTGTATCGGATGGAATATGTTCCCGCATCATATTGACCATATAGTTCATAGCTTCTACTGCATCCAGTGCTGAACGGCCTCTTTCCGGCGCTCCGGCGGCATGTGCAGAAATTCCATGAAACCGGAACTTAGCGCTCATGTTGGCTAATGAACTGGCGGCATTTGCAGAGTTTGCATCGCCGGGATGCCAGTGCAACACTACATCTACTCCATTAAACAATCCTTCTTTTACCATGTAAACTTTTCCTGCACCACCCTCTTCTGCGGGAGTTCCAAATACTTTAATGGTGCCTGAAATTTTTTTCTGTTCTATCAGTTTTTTTAATTCAATGCCTGCCGCTGCCGAGGCTACACCAAATAGATGATGCCCGCAACCATGGCCAGCCTCTTTATCCAAATTGATTTCCTTTTCCGGTTTATTGGTTTGTGATAAACCCGGTAGTGCATCAAACTCAGCCAGTATCCCGATGACAGGAGAACCTGATCCGTAAGTGGCAACAAACGCAGTAGGTATTCCGGCTACACCAGCTTCCACTGAAAATCCATTATCTTTTAATGTCTGTTGTAATAAAGCAGAACTTTTCTCTTCTTTATATCCCACCTCGGCATAATCCCAAATCTGTAATGCTCTTTCTTTATAAAAATCATACTTACTGTTCAGCGACTGAATGATTTCCTGTTTATTTTTTGATTGATCTGCCGGTTTCTCTTTATTCTTTTGCGCATTGACAACAACCGGAATGCTGAAAATGAGAATAAACAAATGTTTTATAAGTTTCATTGTATGTGATTTTGAATAAAGCTAATGTTTTTATAATAACAAGAACCGCTGGATAATATCCAACACCGGCCCTTCTTCAGCATTATGTTTTATTTGAAGCATGATTTTTTGTTGCATAAAATTAGTTTATCTACCTTTTCTGCTTAAACCAATTCATAAAATGATTACCCGGCTTTTTATCATCATGGCTGTATTGTTTTTACATACTGCCGGCTATGCACAGAAGTATAAACGAATTCATGCACGGGCTGTTTTAGTTGATACACATAATGATTTTCCCAGTGCTTCGATTGAAAAAAAATTAAGTTTTGATGATGACTTGAAAGGTAAAACTCACAGCGATCTGTTGCGGATGAAAAAGGGTGGTGTGGATGTGCAGATATTTTCAATTTTTTGCGGGCCGGAGCAACAGGAGCCATACATATTTGCCAATCGTGAAATTGATTCTGTATATGAATGGGTAAAAAGAAACCCGGCAAAGATGATGATTGTGAAAACGCCGGCAGATTTAAAGCAGGCATTGAAAGAAAAAAAATTAGGATCTATGCTTGGCGTGGAAGGCGGCCACATAATAGAAGATAAAATAGAAAATTTAGACGCATTATATGTAAGAGGCGCCAGGTACATGACGCTTACCTGGAACAATTCTACAAGTTGGGCTACTTCGGCAGCAGATGAGACGGCTTCGGCCTCCCCCAAACCCCCTCCGGTAGAGGGGGCTTCCGCAGACTCTGTGAGAAAGAAGGGTCTTACAGATTTTGGTAAAAAAATAGTGGAAAGAATGAATGAACTGGGAATGATGATTGATGTAAGCCATCTGGGTGAACAAAGTTTTTGGGATATGATGAAGATAACAACCAAGCCGGTAATAGCATCGCATAGTTGCGTGTGGAATCTTTGTCCGCACCGCAGAAATTTAAAAGACGACCAGATCAAAGCCATTGCAAAAAGCGGGGGTGTTATTTTTCTAAATTTTTATGCCGGGTTTATTGACAGTAATTATTTAAAAAACTCTGCTTTGTTTATCATACGGCATAAGTCAGAAATTGATTCCCTCATCAATCTAAATACTCAACCTGATTATGCACGGATGATGATTACAGAAAAATACCCGGAAGAAGTAATTGGGTATCGTCCATCTATTTCACTTTTATTCGATCATCTGGATTATATAGTAAACCTTGTGGGTGCAGATCATGTTGGG